>DNXT01000013.1 GCA_003505795.1 Lysobacteraceae bacterium
CCCGGCGTGTCCGCCAGCACCGGCTGCAGTCCCTCGGGCAGGCGGTCGGCCTGCGCTGCGGGCGTCAGCTCGATGCGCGCGCGGTAGTGCGAGCGCAGGCCCGGGCGGACGTTGGGCACGCCCAGCAGCAGGCGCCAGCGGCCCGGCTCGATCGCGCCCGGCAGGTACGAAGGCGTGGCGTCGGCGGCGGCGATGGTGAACTGGCGCTTGTTGCCGCCGCTCCAGCCGCGAAAGCCGTCCGGCCCGAGCAGGCCCAGGTCGACGGTGACGCCCTGACCGCGCTTGTCGTAGTCGAACTCGACGCTGATGCGCGCGGTGCCGGCCGGTACCTCGAACGGCGCCTCGACGTAGCGCTGGTGGTCGGCGCGGGTGATCTCGCCCTCGATCACCCGCGCCTGCTGCGCCACCGCCACCGGCACGAATGCCGGCAGCAACAGCCCCATGACCGCGGCGAGGAAGCGGCGCATGGCGATCAGAACCGGTACATCAGCGCCAGGCGGTAGTTGCGTCCCAGCAACGGCCTGGCGATGAAGGTGTTGGCGCCGCGATCGGAACTGGCCAGCTCGCCGGCGCGCGGATTGCCCTCGGTCAGGCCCAGCGAGTTGGTCAGGTTGTCGACGTAGCCGTAGATCGACACCCGCTCGCTGGCCTCGAAGCGGGCGCTGAGGTTGACCGCGTCGTAGGACGGCAGCCGCACCGAGTTGGCGGTGTCCACGTAGCGCTCGCCCTGGTATTCCCAGGCGGCCTGCACGCGCAGGCGGTTGCCGAGCAGGTTCACGCCCGGCACCACGCGCACGCTGGTCTTGGGCACGCGGATCAACTGGTTGCCGTCGTAGTCGTTGAGCTCGCCCGACTTGTCCACGTAGCTCAGGCCGCGGTACTGCGGGTCCTGCAGGGTGACGCTGGCGCTGAAGTCGAGCCACTCCGACGGACGCAGCGCCGCTTCCAGTTCCAGCCCGAGCGTGCGGGTATTGGCGAAGTGCGGCTCCTCGATGGTCACGCCGTCGGCGTCGAACACGTAGTTGCTGAAGGAGATGTTGTCGTACTTGGTCCAGAACGCGGTGGCGTACAGGTCCAGCAGCGGGCTGGCGAACTTGTAGCCGACCTCGCCCAGGTCCATGGTCTGCACGTACGGCGTGGCCGCGGCGTTGGTGACGTAGTTGCCCAGGCTGGGCAGGCGGTTGCCGGAGGTGTAGCGCGCGAACAGGCCCTGGTTCGCGCTGAACTGCCAGTTCGCGCCCACGGTCCAGCCGAGCTTGCTGAAGCTGTCGTCGTAGTGGGCGAACTCGCCGCTGCCGGCCAGGATCGCCGAGGTGGCCGGCGTGCCCAGGTCGAGCGTGCGCTTCTTCTCCACCCGGCCGCGGGTCTGCATGTGTTCCCAGCGCAGACCGGCGTCGATGCGCAGCGCTTGGTCGACCTGCCATTCGTCGGCCAGGTACAGCGCGTTCGTGGTCTGCTCGCCGGAGGCGTTCTCCCACTCGTAGCCGTAGCGCCAGATGCCGTGGTCGGTGAAGGTGCCCAGCACGTTGCCGTCGGCGTCCACCGCGACCATGTCGAGCAGGCGCGCGTTGTCGCGCACGTCCAGCAGCGCGGTCGAGGAATAGCGGGAGAAATCCTCCTCGATGTGCGCGTAGTAGTGGCCCACGGTGACGTCGTGGCGCTGCGAGCCGGCCTCGAAGGCGCGCGAGAGCTGCAGGTCGTTGGCGAACTCGGTGACCGGCATGGTGATCCCGCGCAGGCCGCCGAGGATCAGCAGGCCGTTGCCGTTCTGGTTGGCGACGTCGTAGACCTGCCCGGGCGAGGTGGCGTAGCGCAGCTGCAGCGCGGCCGCGCCGGGCACCGAGGCCAGGTCGGCGGCACGGCTTTCCAGGAAGCTGGAGGCGCTCTGCAAGGTGTTCGGGTACACGCCGTTGCGCTGGGTCTTGGTGTCGCTGTAGCGCAGGCGGTCGTTGATCTCCCAGCCGCCGCCCAGGTCGAACTGCGCCAGGCCGCTGAACTGGGTGCGCTTGACCTCGGTGCCGAGGGTGTTGTCGAACAGGTAGTCCTGACCATCGCCGGTGGTCATGCGCACCAGCGCGGTCTCCGGCCCGGCGATGGTGCCGTGGTGGCCGTCGAAGCCGGGCACGGCGCGAATCTCGCCGTCGGCGTCGGTGCGCATCGGGATGCCGGTGTAGAACGCCACGCGGTCGTCCAGGCGCTTGACGTCGAAGGCGATGCGGCCGTTCTCCAGCTCGCGGCCCAGGTTCAGGCGCAGCTGGCCACCCTGGTTGCCGGTGAAGCCGAGATCGCGCACGCCGTCCTCGCTGCGGTAGAAGCCGCCCACGCCCAGCTTCCACTCGCCCACCGGCGCGCCGTACCAGAAGTCGGTGCGGTACAGTGCATCCTCGCCCACGGTCAGCTTGACCAGGCCCTCGGCGCTGTCGCCGACCCGGCGCGGGATGAAGTTGATCGCGCCGGCCGGGGCGTTGGAATAGAACACCTGCGACGGGCCGCCGCGCACCACCTCGATGCGCTCGATGGTCTCGTCCAGGCGGAACGCCTGGTCGGCGTTGAGGTAGCCCAGCGCCGGGTCGTGCTGTACCGGCATGCCGTCCTCGAGCAGCTGCACCGAACCGAAGCCGTCCACCGGCACGCCGCGCGCGCGGACGTTGCCGCTGGCCTCGCCGCCGGAGGCCTCCACCCAGAAGCCCGGCACCGACTTCACCGCCTCGGTGACGCTGGTCGGCGCCTGCATGCGCAGGCTCTCCTCTTCGATGTTGGTGACCGAGTAGCTGGTCTCGGCCTTGGTGCGGATACCGGCACCGGCATGGCCGGTGACGATGATGCTGTCCAGGTCGGTGGCCTGAGATC
>DNXT01000012.1:0-2629 GCA_003505795.1 Lysobacteraceae bacterium
CAGCGCCAGCCCGCGGCCGGCCCAGCGCGCCAGGACGGCGCGGGCGGAGCGGCGGATCAAGCCTCTTCCTGCGGTTCCGGCGGCAGCACGGTGACGTGGAACGCGTGCACGCGGCGGGCGTCGGCCTTGGCCACGCGGAACGCGAAACGGTCCAGGGTCAGTTCCTCGCCGGTCTCGGGCAGGTGGCCGATCGCATCGGTGACCAGCCCGCCGACCGTGTCGTAGTCGTCGTCGGAGAACGCGGCGCCGAAACGCTCGTTGAAGTCCTCGATCGGGGTCAGCGCGTCGACCACGTACTGGCCGTCGGCCTGGATCGCGATCAGCGAACGCTCGTCCTCGGCGTCGTCGTGCTCGTCGTCGATCTCGCCGACGATCTGCTCGAGCACGTCCTCGATGGTGACCAGTCCGGCGACGCCGCCGTACTCGTCGACCACGATCGCCATGTGGTTGCGCGAGAGCCGGAACTCCTTGAGCAGCACGTTGAGCTTCTTCGACTCGGGGATCAGCACCGCCGGCCGCAACAGCTCGCGGACGTTGCCCGGGCCGTGGTCGGCGACCACGCCGCGCAGCAGGTCCTTGGCCAGCAGGATGCCGAGGATCTCGTCCTTGTTCTCGCCATGCACCGGGAAGCGCGAGTGGCCGGACTCGACCACCTGCTTCATCAGGTCGAGGAAGCGCGACTCCACCGGCAGCGACACCATCTGCGAGCGCGACACCATCACGTCGCCGACGGTGAGTTCGGCGACCGAGATCGCGCCCTCCATCATGCGCAGGGTGTCGGCGGCGATCAGGCCGTCCTGTTCGGCGGTGCGGAGCAGTGCGACCAGCTCGTCGCGGGTATGCGGCTCGCCCGAGAAGGCCGCGCTGAGGCGTTCGAGCCAGCTGCGGCGTTTTTCCTGGGGTTCGGGCGAGGAATGACTACTGTCGTCTTCGGACATCATTACGGGAAACGGCACCCGGAACGGCGGGCGATGGGGCAAGTCTAGCAGGAGCGGGGATTCGGGATTAGATATTGGGGATTCGGAAGGTCAAAGGCAAAGGCCGAGGCCTCGCTCTTACGAATCCCCACTCCCGCCTGTCAGGGCTGATCCAGGTCGTAGGTGCAGCCGGCCAGGGTCTTGCCGGGGTGGCTGTGCACGTCCGAGACGCTCAGGATCACCGACTCGATCATCTTCTCGCCGGTGCCCGGGGTGACGATGTCGCGGCTGGCGATCTCGCGGCCGGCCATGAACTTGTCCGGGGTGTCGACGCCGGTCTCCAGCTTCAGGGTCCTGGCCAGGGTGCGCGGGTCGGGGGCGTCCAGCAGCACCATGATGGTGCCGCCGGTGATCGTCACCCGGTCGCTGGAGGTGCCGAACACCGCGATCGGCGCCGGCAGCCTGAATTCGACCATGAACGGGTTGCTGCGCGGCAGCGTCTCCCAGCCCAGCGCCTTGGCCGCGGCCGGATCGCTGAGCAGCGGCACCACGCCGCGGGCGTAGGCGGCGATGTCCTGGCGGCATTCGATCAGGGCGGCGAAGTCCGGCGCGGGCGCCGCCACCGGTGCGTTCTCGGCGCGGGCGGCGGGAGCAAGGATGGCCGAAGCGGCGAGCGCGAGCAGGGAGCGGATCAAGACGGCGTTCTCTGGATGGCGATCAGGGGCGCCCCGCGACGGAGCGCGAGGGTTGTCGGTCGGCGATTCAGCGCTCGCCGGCGTAGGGGTCGGCGATGCCGAGGTCGGCGAGGATCTCGCGCTCGAGCTGCTCCATCGCCTCGGCTTCCTTGTCGTCCTCGTGGTCCCAGCCGAGCAGGTGCAGGGCGCCGTGCACGGTCAGGTGGGCGTAGTGCGCGGCCAGCGGCTTGCCCTGCTCGCTGGCCTCGCGGGCGACCACCGGCGCGCAGATCACCAGGTCGCCGAGCAGCGGCATCTTGATGCCCTTGGGCAGGCCCTCGGGCAGTTCGGCCGGGAAGCTGAGCACGTTGGTGGCGTAGTCCTTGCCGCGGTAGTGGTGGTTGAGCGAGCGGCCTTCCTTCTCGTCGACCAGGCGGATCGCCAGGTCGGCCTCGCGGATGCGGCCCTGCAGCGCCGCCGCCACCCACTTGCGGAAGCTGGCCGCCGCCGGCAGGCCGGCGCGGGGCAGGGCATAGCTGACCCCCACCTCGAGGCGGACCGGTCCGCGGGTCATGCCGACGCTCCGGTCTGCGAATCCTGGTGGTCGCGCTTGTCGTAGGCGCCGACGATGCGCTGCACCAGCGGATGCCGTACCACGTCGCGTGCCTCGAAGAAGGTGAAGCTGACGCCGTCGACGTCGCGCAGCACGTCGATCGCGTCGCGCAGGCCCGACTTGACGTGCTTGGGCAGGTCGACCTGGGTGAGGTCGCCGGTGACCACCGCGGTCGAGCCGAAGCCCAGCCGGGTCAGGAACATCTTCATCTGCTCGATGGTGGTGTTCTGCGCCTCGTCGAGGATCACGTAGGCGTCGTTGAGGGTGCGCCCGCGCATGTAGGCCAGCGGCGCGATCTCGATGACGTTCTTCTCCAGCAGCTTGACCACCTTCTCCACGCCGAGCATCTCGTACAGCGCGTCGTACAGCGGGCGCAGGTACGGGTCGACCTTCTGGCTGAGGTCGCCGGGCAGGAAGCCGAGCTT
>DNXT01000012.1:2768-3517 GCA_003505795.1 Lysobacteraceae bacterium
GCCGGGCAGGAAGCCGAGCTTCTCGCCGGCCTCCACCGCCGGGCGCACCAGCACCAGCCGCTGCACCCGCGATTCGTTCAGCGCCTCGACCGCGCTGGCCACCGCCAGGAAGGTCTTGCCGGTGCCGGCCGGGCCGATGCCGAAGTTGATGTCGTGGGTGGCGATCTGGTGCAGGTACCTGGCCTGGTTGGCGCCGCGGCCGCGCACGGTGCCGCGCTTGACCTTGATCGCCACGTCCTGCGGCTCGTAGACGCGCTGCACCACGTGCTCGACGTTGGCGTCGTTGAGGCGCAGGTGGATGGCGTGGCTGTCGAAGGTGGTGGATTCGGCCTCGTCGTACAGCGTGTGCAGCAGTTTCGCGGCGGCGTCGGCGCTGGCGGCCGGGCCGGTGACGCGGAACACGTTGCCGCGGTTGGCGATCTCCACGCCGAGCTTGAGCTCGATCTGGCGCAGGTGTTCGTCGAACGGCCCGGCCAGGTTGGCCAGGCGCTCGGTGTCGGCGGGTTCGAGGGTGAAGTCGCGTTGCGCGGATGTGCTCATTGGATCGGATGCCGCGGCTTTGGCGGCATCGTCGGAAAACGATAGGGAGTAAAGGGTAGCGCGCGCGCCCGGTGGCGAACAGCCGAGGACTGCGACGCTTCGTCACTGCAATTTAATTAAATAAACATTTAAATTATCCCATGCCCAGCCGCAAGCCGCCGTCCGACCCGCCCCGCCGCCCGGCTTCCAAGCCGGTGCGGGGCCGCCAG
>DNXT01000016.1:0-546 GCA_003505795.1 Lysobacteraceae bacterium
CCCGCGCCGCTCAGCCCGGGCGGCGCAGGAACGCGGGGAGCAGCTGTTCGCGCACGATGTCGCGCGCGGCCTGGGGCGTCAGGTCGTCGCCGACCGCGTCGATGCCTTCGGCCGCATCCAGCAGCAGCGCCTCGACCTCGGCTTGCGAGAGCAGGTCCTTCTCGACGAGCTTTCGTACCAGCGCCTGCAGGACCAGGTGGGTGAGTCCCTCGTTGTCCGGAAGCCGGGTGGTGTCCATGCGACGCTCCTGTGGTTGGGGCCTGGGTTCCTGTGATGAGGGCTGGCCGCAGGGAATCAACGCCGGCCCGCTCCCGCACCGCGCATGCGGCGGACATCGGGGTGAACGGGGCGGCGCCGGCGCTCGGCGGGACCGGAACCGGGGCGCCTGCGGCAATGCCGTGGCGGCCGCGACCTCGCGCCGGACTTCCGGGCCGCATCCGCCGCGCAGGACCGGACGAGCCGGGGCGCGGACGCAAAAAAGCCCGAAGGACACGCGGTCATTCAGGCTCTTGTGCGACTTTGAAATGGTCGGGGAGACAGGATTCG
>DNXT01000016.1:724-3689 GCA_003505795.1 Lysobacteraceae bacterium
CCAGACTGAGCTACACCCCGAAGGAGCTGCGCATTGTAGCGGCGGGCCAGCGGTTCGGCAAGTCCCGGGCATGAGCCGGCCTGCAGCGGAACGGCGTGGCGACGGCCGCAAGACGAAAGGTTCTGTCTGCGTTGGTACGGCGTGCCTTGCGGGAGGGACTTCAGTCCCGACGCTTTGCCGGCAGGACCTGCCGGGGCCGAAGTCGCTCCACAGATCGCTACGCCAGCGCGAACGGAGCAAACGAAAGGCCGGCTTGCGCCGGCCTTCTGTTGGTCCTGGTCGGGGAGACAGGATTCGAACCTGCGACCTCTACGTCCCGAACGTAGCGCTCTACCAGACTGAGCTACACCCCGAGGGAGCGGCGTATCATACAGAAGCGGTCGCGCTTCCGTAAGCTCCTGCCGCCACTTTCTACGTGCCGTCGGTCCGGTTCTGCTCGCGCATCTCGAACCACATTCCGTTGAGTACCGCGGCCAGCGAGGCCAGGCCGGTGCCCAGGATCCATGCGAAATACCACATGACGATTTCTCCTTGGTGGCAGGTCCCTCTGCCAAGGCCCGCACATCCGCGTGCGGGGATTGGAATGATGTGCATGTCCCTGTGCAGGAGCCCGCACGTCCATATGCGGGATTCGAACGGTTCGAACGGCGATCAGTAGGCGTTCGGGTTCTCGCCCATCTCGTCCACGGTGACCTTGCCCTTGAGCACCCGGTACACCCAGGTCGTGTAGGCCAGGACGATCGGCAGGAACACCACGGTGGCCAGCAGCATGATCCACAGCGTCAGGTGGCTGCTGGAAGCGTCCCACAGCGTGAGGCTGGAGTTCGGCTGGCTGGAGGACGGCAGCAGGAACGGGAAGATCGCGAAGCCGACGGTGAGGATGATGCCGGCGATCGCCGCGCCCGAGGCGATGAAGGCCAGCCCGCCGCGGCGCTTGCGCAGCAGCACCGCGCTGAGCAGCATGCCGAGCAGGCCCACCACCGGTGCCAGCAGCGTGGCGGGCATGGCGCTGTAGTTGCGCATCCAGCCGCCGGCTGCACTGATCACGGTAGTCTTGAGCAGCGGATTGGTCTGCGCGTCGGTCAATTGCACGGAAGTGACCTCATAGCCGGGCAGGCCCATCGCGACCCAGGCACCGCCGGCGGCGAACAGCGCGAAGGCGAGCAGGGCGGCGATGCTGCCGTAGCGGGCCGAGCGTTCGGCCACCGGACCGTCGGTCTTGAGCACCAGCATCGCCGCGCCATGCGCCACCAGCATGGTCACGCTGACCAGGCCGGCGAGCAGGGCGAACGGCATCAGCAGGCCGAAGAAGCTGCCGGTGTAGAAGATGCGCATGCTGTCGTCGAAGTGGAACGGCACGCCTAGCAGCACGTTGCCGACCGCCACGCCCATGATCAGCGCCGGCACGAAGCCGCCGATGAACAGCGCCCAGTCCCAGTTGTTGCGCCAGCGCTGCCCGGTGAGCTTGCCGCGGTACTTGAATCCGACCGGGCGCAGGATCAGGGCGAACAGGATCACGAACATCGCCAGGTAGAACCCCGAGAAGCTGACCGCGTACAGCGGCGGCCAGGCGGCGAAGATCGCGCCGCCGCCCAGGATCAGCCACACCTGGTTGCCTTCCCAGACCGGGCCGATGGTGTTGACCACCAGCCGGCGTTCCTCGTCGGTCCGGGCCACGAACGGCAGCAGCGTGCCCACGCCCAGGTCGAAGCCGTCCATCACCGCGAAACCGATCAGCAGGATGCCGAGCAGCAGCCACCAGATCACGCGCAGCGTGGTGTAGTCGAGCAATACGAAATCCATGGTTGTTCTCCTGCCTTACGGTTGGCCGCCGGCCAGCGCGTCGGCACTGAGCGGGGCATTGGGCGACTTGGGAGCCTGCAGCGACGGCAACAGGTCGTCCGGCCCCTTGCGGATCGCCTTGAGCATCAGCTTGATCTCGATCACCAGCAGCACCGTGTACAGCGCCACGAAACCGCACAGCGTGGTCAGGATCTGGTGGAGGGCCAGGCCGGAAGCGGCGTAGAACGTCGGCAGCACGCCTTCCACCGCCCATGGCTGGCGGCCGTACTCGGCCACGAACCAGCCGCACTCGATCGCGATCCACGGCGCCGGCAGCGTCCACAGCGCCAGTTTCAGGAACCAGGTCTTGTCCTCGAAGTTGTGCTTGCACGAGAACCAGAACGACACCGCGAAGAAGGCGATCAGGTAGAAGCCCAGGCCGGCCATGATGCGGAAGGTCCAGAACAGCGGCATCACCCGCGGCACCGTGTCCAGCGCCGCCCGCGAGATTTCCTCGGGCGTGGCGTTGAGGATGTCGTCGCGGTAGCGCTTCAGCAGCAGGCCGTGGCCGAGGTCCTGCCAGTGGCGGTCGAGCACCTCGCGGGCCTCGGCGTCGTCCTTGTTGGCGCGGATGCGCTCGAGCGCGGCGTAGGCGATCTGGCCGCCGCGGACGCGATGTTCGGCGCGTCCGACCAGCTCCAGGATGCCCGGGATCGGCTGGTCCAGCGAGCGCGTGGCGATCAGGCCCATCAGGTACGGGATCTTGATCGCGTAGTCGTTCCGGTGGGTGTCCTGGTTGGGAATGCCGAAGGCGGTGAAGTCGGCCGGAGCGCGCTCGGTCTCCCACATCGCCTCGATCGCGGCCAGCTTCATCTTCTGGTGCTCGTTGGCGGCGTAGCCGCTCTCGTCGCCCAGCACCACCACCGATAGCGAGGACAGCAGGCCGAACGCGGCGGCCACCGCGAACGAGCGCCGCGCCACCTCGCGGTGCCTGCCGCGCAGCAGGAAGAACGCGCTGATCGACATCACGAACACCGCGCCGGTGACGTAGCCGGCGCTGACGGTGTGCACGAACTTGGCCTGCGCGACCGGGTTGAACACCACCGCCATGAAGTCGACCACCTCCATGCGCATCGTGTCCGGGTTGAACACCGCGCCGGTCGGGTTCTGCATCCAGCCGTTG
>DNXT01000016.1:3868-4623 GCA_003505795.1 Lysobacteraceae bacterium
CCCAGCCGAAGAAGAACAGGCCGATGAAGGTCGCTTCCAGGAAGAAGGCCATCAGGCCCTCGATCGCCAGCGGTGCGCCGAAGATGTCGCCGACGTAGTGGCTGTAGTAGGACCAGTTCATGCCGAACTGGAATTCCATCACGATGCCGGTGCCGACGCCCATCGCGAAGTTGATGCCGAACAGGACGCCCCAGAAGATGGTCATGCGCCGCCAGACCTCCTTGCCGGTCATGACGTACACGCTCTCCATGATCGCGATCATGAAGGACAGCCCAAGCGTGAGGGGAACGAAAAGGAAGTGGTACATCACGGTCAGCGCGAACTGCAACCGTGACAGCTCTACGACTGTCGAGTCGATCATGGCTGATGCTACCTAGTTGGTTTTTGGGGAAGCTGTGGCGGATGATCCCGATCGATGGTGCGCTTGGCGTTGATCCAGATCAATGCGGCACGATGTCCCCGGGCATGAGAATCTGTCGCCCAGGTTGGGCTGGATCGGCCCGGGCGCGGATGGTCGGCGGCGATGATGGTGAAGGCGTCGATCCGGATCAATGCGGCTTTTTGTCCCGGGCACTGGATCGCACCAAGCCCGTGAAGGTCCGGCGAAATACAATCGTGCGAGCGATCCAGGGCCTGACGAGGGCGATTTGAGCGATACCGGAGTGGATTCAGGCGACACCCCCGAACTGCAGAGGCGGCGGAGCCGTTGGCTGGCCGGCCTTGGCGCGGGCGCCGCCACGGCGGGCAGGGCGGCG
>DNXT01000196.1:0-183 GCA_003505795.1 Lysobacteraceae bacterium
CGAAGCGGGCGGCTGATCGCCGCCGGGCCACGCGCCTGGCGATTTTTTAGCCAACCCGTCATCGCCCGCGGCGGCGCCTGGGCGCGGCGGACTTATCCACATGTTTGCCCACCGTCCATCCACATCTGCTGTGGAAAACCTGCGGCGGCAGCGCAGAGACGGCTTCCTTCTCCCGCTTGCGGG
>DNXT01000196.1:457-8971 GCA_003505795.1 Lysobacteraceae bacterium
TCTCCCGCTTGCGGGAGAAGGTGGCCCGAAGGGCCGGATGAGGGTACGGCCAGGCCGCACGAGCCAGAAAGCATCGCGGCTTCGCCGCGCCCTCACCCTCGCGCTGCGTGCTTTCCCTCTCCCGCAAGCGGGAGAGGGAAACTCGCCGAAGTGCGAACACTCGATACGGAAACGCTCCAGTCGCCCACCTTCAACTCGAACACGGCCAGAAAGAAGGCCGCGCAATGCGCGGCCTTCGCAGGATCCACCAGCGTGCGGCTCAGGGCCGGCGCGCCAGCGCCTCCACGTCCTTGGCCTTCGGCAGCAGGTCCTGCTTGCTGACCTTGAACGGGCCGATGCTCAGCAGCGGCACCGCCACGATCACCGACGACACCACCACGATCACCGCGCCGACCATGTGGGTCTCGGCCAGGCCTTCCATCGACTCGCCGCCGTACAGGTACAGCGCCAGCGCCGACAGGAAGAACATCACCGCGGTGATCACCGTGCGCGACAGCGTCTGGTTGATCGAGCGGTTCAGCACTTCCAGCGGTTCCACGCGCAGGCTGCGGAAGTTCTCGCGCACGCGGTCGAACACCACGATGATGTCGTTGATCGCGAAGCCCATCACCGACAGCAGGCCGGCCAGCACGGTCAGGTCGAACTCGCGGCCGAGCAGCGACATGTAGGCGATGGTGACGACCAGGTCGAAGAAGGCGGTGAGGCTGGCCACCACCGCGAACTTCCACTCGAAGCGGAACGCGATGTAGATCAGGAAGCCGACCAGCATGAAGATCGTCGCGTAGACGCCGTTCATGGCCAGGTCCTTGCCGACCTGCGGGCCGACGAACTCGCCCGGCTGCACCGTGGCCGGGTTCTCGGCCGTGGTGACCGCGGCGCGGACCTGCTCGGCCACCGAACGGGCGGCGTCGTCGGCGTTGTTGTGCTCGCCGTGCGGCTGCAGGCGGACCATCACGTCGTTGCCGCCGCCCACGTTCTGCACCTGGGCGTTCTCGAAGCCGGCCTCGGACAGCTGGGTGCGCACGCGATCGACGTTGACCGGCTTCTCGAAGTGGGTGCGGACCACGGTGCCGCCGGTGAACTCCAGCGCGTAGTTGAAGTTCTTGACGCTGATGATGGCGATCGAGGCGACCAGCAACACGATCATCAGCACCAGCACCGGGTGGCGCAGGCGCATGAAGTCGATCTTGGTGTCGTTCGGGATCAGGTGGAGCGGGAACAGTTTCATGCAACCTTCTTCCTTTTTGAAAGTCCGCACATGGATGCGCGGGCTTCTGCGAGGGACTCGCGTCAAATGGCCACGGACTTGAGCTTCTTGCGACGCCCGTAGATCAGCACCGCCAGCGCGCGCGACACGGTGATCGCGGTGAACATCGAGGCGAAGATGCCGATGATCATGGTCAGCGCGAAGCCCTTCAGCGGGCCGGTACCGAACGCGTACAGGGCCACGCCGACGATCAGGCCGGTCAGGTTGGCGTCGAGGATGGTGCCGCCGGCCTTGTCGTAGCCGGCCGCGATCGCCGACTTGGGCGGCATGCCGTGGCGCAGTTCCTCGCGGATGCGCTCGTTGATCAGCACATTGGCGTCCACCGACAGGCCCACCGACAGCGCCAGGCCGGCAAAGCCGGGCAGCGTCATCGTCGCGCCGAACAGCGACATCACCGAGACCACGATCAGCAGGTTGAACAGCAGCGCCACCGAGGTGATCGCGCCGAACATGCGGTAGTAGACGGTGAAGAACACCAGCGTGAACAGGAACGCGTAGACCACCGCGGTGACGCCGCGCTCCACGTTCTCCGCACCCAGGCTCGGGCCGATCACGTATTCCTCGACGAAGTCCATCGGCGCGGCCAGCGAGCCGGCGCGCAGCAGCTTGGCCAGGTTCTCGGCCTCGCTCTTCTCCAGGCCGGTGGTCTGGAAGTTCTTGCCGAACACGCCGGCGATGCGGGTCGGCGACAGCGCCTCTTCCTTGACCCGGACGCTGCGCACTTCCTTGCCGTCGACCATGGTCACGGTCGGGATGCGCTCGATGTAGACCACCGACATCAGCTTGCCGACGTTGGCGCTGGTGTAGTCGAACATGCGCTGGCCGGCGAAGTTGTTGAGGGTGACGCTGACCGCCGGCATGCCGTTCTGGTCGGCGCCGACGGTGGCGTTGACCATCTGGTCGCCGGACACCAGCACGCGCTTGCTCAGCAGCACCGGGGCGCCGGTGTCGCGCACGCGGTAGACCTTGGCCTCGGGCGGGATGTTGCCGGTGCGCACCGCGTCCTCGGCGTTGCCGTCGACCACGCCGCGGAACTCCAGGGTGGCGGTGGCGCCGATCAGGCGCTTGGCCTCGGCGGTGTCCTGCACGCCGGGCAGCTCGACCACGATGCGGTCCTCGCCCTGGCGCTGGATGATCGGCTCGGCCACGCCCAGCTCGTTGACGCGGTTGCGCAGCGTGGTCAGGTTCTGCTCGATCGCGCCGCTGGCGATCTGCCTGAGCTCGGCGTCGGGCACCACCACCGCGATCCGCTCGCCGGACACGTTGTAGGTCAGGGTCGGCTGCGCCTTGGCCAGCGCGGCGCGGGCGCTGCCGGCGTTGCCGGCGTCGGCCAGCACCACCTGGATGCTGTTGTCGGGACGGCGGTCGACGCTGCGGTAGGCGATGCGCGCATCGCGCAGCGTGGTGCGGATGTCCTCGGCGAACCCGTCCAGGCGCTTCTCCAGCGCCGCCTTCTGGTCCACCTGCAGCGCGAAGTGCACGCCGCCGACCAGGTCCAGGCCCAGCACCATGGGTTTGCCGCCGAGCTTGGCCAGCCAGTCCGGCACGGTCGAGGCCAGGTTCAGCGCCACCGTGTAGTTCTCGCCGACCTGCTGGCGCAGCACGTCGTTGGCGCGGGTCTGCACCTCCAGCGACGGCAGCCGCACGATCAGGCTGTCGCCCTCCTTGCCCACCGCCTTGGGCGTGATGCCCGCGGCCTTGAGGTCGGCGCTGACGCGCTCGCTGAGCGCATCGTCGATCTGGCCGCCGCGGTTGGCAGTGATCTGGACGGAGGGATCCTTCTGGTAGACGTTGGGCAGCGCGTACAGCGCGCTGAGCACCAGCACGACCAGGATCAGGAAGTATTTCCAACGGGGAAATTCGAGCATTGCGACAGTCCCGCGCGGCGCCGTCCCGGCGCCACGCCTAGCAGGGAAAAGGATCGATCAGTTGGCGGACTTGAGCGTGCCCTTGGGCAGCACGTTGCCCACGGCGCCCTTCTGCACGCGCACGCGCACGTTGTCGGCCACTTCCACGGTGATGAAGTTGTCGCCGATGTCGGTGATCACGCCCGCGATGCCGCTGGTGGTCAGCACTTCGTCGCCGCGCGAGAGCTTGTCCTGCATCGCCTTGTGCTCCTTCTGCCGCTTCATCTGCGGGCGGATCATCAGGAAGTACATCACCGCGATCAGGATGATCGGGAACAGCAGCGTGCTGAGCCCCATGCCGCCGCCGGCCGGCTGGCCGCCCGCGGTCTGCGCCTGGGCGGCGGGAATCAGGAAATCGAGCAGGTTCATCAGGTTGCTTCCTATCTTGGTTGCCGGCCCGCCGCGGGGGTGTGCCGGCCGTTGTGGTCGCCGCCGCAGCGGAGGTCAGCCGTGAAGTATGCCATGGCTTTTCCCTTCTCCCGCCGGGAGAAGGTGGCGCGAAGCGCCGGACGAGGGTACGGGGCGAAGCCGCTGCACATCCCGAATACGCAGCGGCTCCGCCCCCGTACCCTCGTCCCAGCCCCTCTCCCGGAGACAGCGGGGCTTCAGGGCGCAGGCGGCACCGCCCCCCGCGCCGCATAGAAGGACCGCCGGAACCCGGCAAAGGTTCCCGCGGCGATGGCCGCACGCATGTCGGCCATCAGTTTCTCGTAGTACCAGAGGTTGTGCAGGGTGCCGAGCATCGGCGCCAGCATCTCGTTGCAGCGGTCCAGGTGGCGCAGGTAGGCGCGGGTATAGCCGCCGCTGCAGGCATGGCAGCCGCAGCCGGGCTCGATCGGATCGAGATCGCGCTCGTACCGGGCGTTGCGGATGCGGACCGTGCCGAACGCGGTGAAATAGTGGCCGTTGCGGGCGTTGCGGGTCGGCATCACGCAGTCGAACATGTCCACGCCGCGGGCCACGCCCTCGACCAGGTCCTCCGGCCGCCCCACCCCCATCAGGTAGCGCGGGCGATCGGCCGGCAGGCGCGGGTGCAGGTGCTCGAGCATGGCGTTGCGCTCGTGCTCGGGCTCGCCCACCGCCAGCCCGCCGATCGCGTAGCCGTCGAAGCCGATCGCCTGCAGCCCGTCCAGCGAGCGGCTGCGCAGGTCCGGGTGCACCCCGCCCTGGACGATGCCGAACAGCGCCGCGTCGTTGCCCAGGCCGTCGTGGGCGTCGCGCGAGCGCTGCGCCCAGCGCAGGCTCAGCTCCATCGAGCGCCGCGCCACCTCCTCGGTGGCCGGGTACGGGGTGCATTCGTCGAAGATCATCACGATGTCCGAATCGAGCACCTTCTGGATCCGCATGCTCTCCTCCGGACCCAGGAACACCCGGGCGCCGTCGGTCGGCGAGGCGAAGGTCACACCCTGCTCGGTGATCTTGCGCCGGTGCGCCAGCGAGAACACCTGGAAACCGCCCGAATCGGTCAGGATCGGGCCGTCCCAGCGCGCGAAGCCGTGCAGGCCGCCATGGTCGCCGATCACGTCCAGGCCCGGGCGCAGGTACAGGTGGAAGGTGTTGCCGAGGATGATCTCGGCGCCCAGCGCGCGGATCTGCTCCGGCAGCACGCCCTTGACCGAGCCATAGGTGCCGACCGGCATGAACGCCGGGGTCTCGACGGTGCCGCGCGGGAAGGTCAGGCGGCCGCGACGGGCGTTGCCGTCGGTGGCGTGGAGCTGGAACTGCAGTCTGGACATTGAAGGGCCGGGATTCGGGATTCGGGATTCGGGATTCGGGATTGGAGATTCGCAAAGGGGAGGCGCGATTGGGTACTGCTTCTACGAATCCCCAATCCCCAATCCCCAATCCCCGCTCCACAGCAGCATCGCGTCGCCATAGCTGAAGAAGCGATAGCGCTGCGCCACCGCGTGCCGGTAGGCCTCGAACACCCGGTCGCGCCCGGCGAAGGCCGACACCATCATCAGCAGCGTGCTTTCCGGCAGGTGGAAGTTGGTGACCATCGCGTCGACGCTGCGGATGCGGTAGCCGGGCAGGATGAAGATCTGGGTCTCGCCGGCGAACGGCTGCAGCTCGCCTTCGCGCATCGCGCTCTCCAGCGAGCGCACCACCGTGGTGCCGACCGCCACCACCCGGCCGCCGCGGGCGCGGGTGCGGCGCACCTGCTCGACCAGCCCGGCGCCGACGTTGAGCCATTCGCGGTGCATCACGTGCTGGTCCAGCGACTCCACCCGTACCGGCTGGAAGGTGCCGGCGCCCACGTGCAGGGTGACGTGGCCGAACTCGACGCCGCGCTCGCGCAGGCGCTGCAGCAGGGTCTCGTCGAAATGCAGGCCGGCGGTCGGCGCCGCCACCGCGCCGATCTCGCGCGCGAACACGGTCTGGTAGCGCTCGCGGTCGTCGGCGCCGGGTTCGCGGCGGATGTACGGCGGCAGCGGCAGCCGCCCGGCGTGCAGCAGCCACTGTTCCAGCGGTTCGGGCACCTCGAAACGGAGCAGGTAGAACTCGCCCTCGCGGCCCAGCACCTCGGCCTCGCCGCCGGCATCCAGGGCGATGCGGCCGCCAGGCTTGGGCGACTTGCTGGCGCCGACCTGCGCCCGCGCCTGCTGCCCGCCGAGCAGGCGCTCGATCAGGATCTCGACCCGGCCGCCGCTGGCCTTGTGCCCGAACAGGCGCGCCGGGATCACCCGGGTGTCGTTGAACACCAGCAGGTCGCCCGGCTGCAGCAGCTCCGGCAGGTCGCGCACGTGCCGGTCCTGCAGCCCGGCCGGAGCCGGCGGCACCACCATCAACCGGCTGGCCGAGCGCTCGGCCAGCGGGGCCTGGGCGATCAGCGATTCGGGCAGGTCGTAGCGGAAATCGGACTTCTTCAAGACGGCGGCATCGGGCGAACGGGGGCGACATTGTAGCGGGCCGCCCTGGCCGGCCCGGATGCCGGGGTGTGCAGGATCCGGACGATGCCCTCGAGGGAGGGCCTTCCTGTGGGAGGGACTTCAGTCCCGACCGGGCCTTACCGCGGCAGGCCGTCGGGACTGAAGTCCCTCCCACAAGAAGCGACAGCCGCAACGGCAGGATCGCCTCGCACGGCGGCGCGGCAAGCATCGGGGCTTGTCTCCCTGCAGCGCGGACCGGAGTCCCTCCTACGAGATCATGGCCACGGCGGGCTCCATGCGGCCCGGCCAGGTCAGCGCGCGAACTTGGTCGACAGCAGGATCGCCGAGGTGGTGCGCTCGACCCCGTCCAGCGCGCCGATGCGGTCGGTCAGCACATCCATCTCGGCCACCCCGGCGGTGACCCCGAGCGCCACCAGGTCGTAGGGGCCACTGACCGAATGCAGCTCGCGCACCTGCGGGATCGCCTGCAGCGCCTTGACCACCGAGGCCATCTGCTTGGGCATCACCGTGATCATGATGTGGGCGCGGATGTAGGCCTGCTCGTAGTCCTCGTGCAGCCGCACCGTGTAGCCGCCGATCACCCCCTGCCGCTCCAGCTTCTCGATCCGGCTCTGCACGGTGGTGCGCGACAGCCCCAGCCGCCGCGCGATCTGCGCAGTGGAGGCCCGGGCGTCCTCGCGCAGCAGCGACAACAACTGCTCGTCGGCCGCAGTCAGCTTCATTTTGCCTGATCCTTATCGTCGAATCGACGAAATTACTCCGATTCCCGCCCAAATCAAAGCTGCCAAACGACGATCGTCTCCAGTTACCTTTAGCCCAGAGCCTCGCGACAGCCCCGCACATCGATGTGCGGGGGAGCCCGCGGGGAACCCCGCGCCACAACCCGGAGAGCCGCATGTCCCTGATCGACACCCTCGCCCCGTTGCGTGCCCACGCCGGCACCCGCCTGACCGTCGGCCTCGACGATGCCTCGCTGGAGCGGCTCGCGCCCTCGCATCCGGACCTGGCCAGGGCGATCGCCGCCGCCGGCGCCGAATACGCTCGTGTCCGCGACGAGGCCGCCGACCTGCTCGAACTCGACGAGCGCGCGCAGATCGACGCGCTGCAGGCCGGCTTCATCAATTTCTACGCCGACGACTGCGTGACCCCGTACGTCGCCCTGGCCGCGCACGGCCCCTGGGTGGTGACGCTCAAGGGCGCGGTGCTGTACGACGCCGGCGGCTACGGCATGCTCGGCTTCGGCCATACCCCGGACGCCGTGCTGGAGGCGATGAAGCGCCCGCAGGTGATGGCCAACGTGATGACCCCGAGCCTGGCGCAGCGCCGGCTCGACCGCGCCCTGCGCGCCGAGATCGGGCACAGCCGCGGCGGCTGTCCGTACGCGAAGTTCATGTGCCTGAACTCCGGTTCCGAGGCGGTGGGCCTGGCCACGCGCATCGTCGACACCCACGCCAAGCTGCAGACCGACCCCGGCGCGCCGCACGCCGGCCACGCGATCAAGCGGCTGGTGGTCAAGGGCAGCTTCCACGGCCGCACCGACCGCCCGGGCCTGTATTCCGATTCCAGCCGCAAGACCTACCAGCAGTACCTGGCCAGCTACCGCGGCGAGGATTCGGTGATCGTGATCGCCCCCTACGACGTGGACGCGCTGAACAAGGCGTTCGCGGACGCGGCACGCAACCAGTGGTTCATCGAGGCGGTGTTCCTGGAGCCGGTGATGGGCGAAGGCGACCCCGGCCGCGCCCTGCCGCCGGCCTTCTACGCCACCGCGCGCGAGCTGACCCGCGCCCACGGCAGCCTGCTGCTGGTCGACTCGATCCAGGCCGGGCTGCGCGCGCACGGCGTGCTGTCGGTGCTGGACTACCCCGGCTTCGAGCAGCTCGATCCGCCGGACATGGAAACCTATTCGAAGGCGCTCAACGCGGCGCAGTACCCGCTGTCGGTGCTGGCGGTGACCGAGGCCGCCGCGCGGATCTACCGCAAGGGCACCTACGGCAACACCATGACCACCAACCCGCGCGCGCTCGACGTGGCCTGCGCCACCCTCGCCCAGCTCACCCCGCAGGTGCGCGCCAACATCCGCGAACGCGGCGCCGAGGCGCTGCGCAAGCTGGAAAAGCTCAAGTCCGAGCTCGGCGGGCTGATCACCAAGGTCCAGGGCACCGGCCTGCTGTTCTCCTGCGAGCTGGCGCCGCAGTTCAAGTGCTACGGCGCCGGGTCGACCGAGGAATGGCTGCGCGAGCATGGCGTCAACGTGATCCACGGCGGCGAGAACTCGCTGCGGTTCACCCCGCACTTCGCAATGGACGAGGCCGAACTCGACCTGCTGGTCGGGCTGATCGGCCGCGCCCTGCGCGAAGGCCCGCGGCGCGAGGAGGCCTCCGCGCAGGCGGCCTGAGCCGGGATGCGGACGGGGGTGGGCGGAAGCTCCCCCATCCGCCCTGCGGGC
>DNXT01000220.1:0-5265 GCA_003505795.1 Lysobacteraceae bacterium
TGAATGTCGATTCGACCTAGGAACCGATCGCCGGCTCGCCGTCCTCGGCACCCGGCGAGCGCATGCTCTCCGGCACGAGGCGCGGCGGCGGCCGTGGCGGCTCCGGCTCCGAGGCGATCTCGGCACGCAGCCGCGGCAACGACTGCGGATGCTTGCGGGTCAGGAAATCGATCATCCGCTCGCGCACCAGGCAGCGCAGGTCGAAGGCATCGCCGGAATTGCGCGCGCTGACCAGCAGGCGCACCTGGATAGTCGACTCGGCGGTGTCGGTGACCTGGGTCACGCAGACCCGGCCGTCCCACAATGGCTCGCTCCTGCAGATCCGTTCCAGCTCGGCGCGCACCTCGGCGATCGGGGTGCGGTAGTCCAGCCATAAGAACGCGGTGCCGAGCAGGTCGGCGCTGCGCCGCGTCCAGTTCTGGAACGGGTTCTCGATGAACCAGACCAGCGGCACCACCATGCGCCGCTCGTCCCAGATCCGCACCACCACGTAGGAACTGCCGATCTCCTCGATCCGGCCCCACTCGCCCTCGACGATGACCACGTCGTCGAGGCGGATCGGCTGGGTCAGGGCGATCTGCAAGCCGGCGATGAGGTTGCCGAACACCGGCTTGGCGGCGATGCCGGCCACCAGTCCGACGATGCCGGCCGAGGCCAGCAGCGTCTTGCCGATCTGCCGCACCTGCGGGAACGTCAGCAGCACGATCGAGACCCCGAGCAGGATGATCGCGCCCATCAGCACCCGGCTCAGCACCCGCGTCTGGGTCTGGATCCGCCGCGCCTGCAGGTTGTCGGCCACTTCCATCGGATGGCTGCGCAGGATCGCCAGCTCGCCGGCCGCCACCCCGCGCACCAGCAGCCAGGTCACGCAACCGACCACGCCGACGCGCAGGGCATGCTCGGCGATCGCGACCGCCTCGCCGGGCAACGGCGTGGCGGCGATGGCGATGTTGAGGAACAGCAGCGGGATCGCGAACGCCAGCGGCAGGCTGAAGACGCGCACGATGCGCGCGCGCCGGTAGTCGCGGCCCTGGGTGCGGTGGAACAGCCACAGCAGCAGCGACCACACCGCGAACCCGGCGAACAGCGCGATCCCCAGCGGCACCGCGTACGGGGCAATGATGTTCCAGTCCGCCTTCAAGCCGGCCTCCTCTGGGACGCGTGATCAGGCGTCCCAGGATGCCGCGGCCGGCATGAGCGCCATGTCATGCCCGACGGCGGCGCTCAGCCGCCGAGCGGCTGCGCCACCTGCTGTTGCTTGCGCACGATCGCCATCGCGATCTCCAGCGACTGCTCGTAGTTCAGGCGCGGGTCCACCGAGGAACGGTAGGCACGCTCGAGGTCGCGCTCGGTCAGTTCGCGCGCGCCGCCGGTGCATTCGGTGACGTCCTCGCCGGTCAGCTCCAGGTGCACGCCGCCCAGGCGCGTGCCCGCCGCCGCATGCAGGTCGAACGACAGCTCGACCTCGCCGCGGATGTTGTCGAAACGGCGCGTCTTGTAGCCGTTGCCGGTGCTCTCGGTATTGCCATGCATGGCATCGCACACCCACAGCACGCGCCGGCCGTCGCGCTTGACCGCCTCCAGCAGCGGCGGCAGCTTCTCGGCGATCTGCGCCGCGCCCATCCGGTGGATGAAGCTCAGCCGGCCCGGCTCGTCCTCGGGATTGAGCACGTCGATCAGGCGCAGCAACTGGTCCGGCTGCACCGACGGGCCGACCTTGATCGCGATCGGGTTGCGCACGCCGCGCAGGTACTCCACGTGGGCGCCGTCGAGCGCGGCGGTGCGCATGCCGATCCACGGGTAGTGGGTGCTGAGGTTGAACCAGCCCCACTGCCGCGGCACCTGCCGGGTCAGCGCCTCCTCGTACGGCAGCAGCAGTGCCTCGTGCGAGGTGTAGAAGTCGATCCGGTTGAGGTTGTGCACCTCCGCGCCGGACAGCGTCTCCATGAAGCGCACCGCGTCGCCGATCGAGGACACCATCTTCTGGTATTCCTCGGCCCGCGCCGAATAGCCCACCCACTGCAGGTTCCAGTACTCGGGATGGTGCAGGTCGGCGAAGCCGCCGTCGATCAGCGCGCGGACGAAGTTCATCGTCATCGCCGAACGCGAGTGCGCGGTGATCATCCGCTGCGGATCGGGCATGCGCGCCTCGGCGGTGAACGCCGGCGCGTTGATCACGTCGCCGCGATAGCTGGGCAGCGTCACCCCGTCCCGGGTCTCGGTATCGGCCGAGCGCGGCTTGGCGTACTGCCCGGCGAAACGCCCTACCCTGACCACCGGCAGGCGCAGCCCGTGCACCAGCACCAGGCTCATCTGCAGCAGCACCTTGAGCCGGTTGGAGATCGTGCCGGACTCGCAGTCGACGAAGTTCTCCGCGCAGTCGCCGCCCTGCAGCAGGAACCGGCGTCCCTCCTGGGCCTCGGCCAGCTGCCGCTTCAGCGCGAAGATCTCCCACGAGGTCACCAGCGGCGGCAGCAGGCGCAGCTCGGCGAGCGCCGACCCCAGCGCCGCCGGGTCCGGATACGTCGGCATCTGCAGCGCCGGACGCGAGCGCCAGCTCTGTGGCGACCACTGTTCGGGAAGACGGACGGGCTGCGGACTCTGCGACGGCTGCATGGCGGGCTCCTGGTGATCGGTCGTGTACGGGCGACTGGCGCGGCTATTCAGAACAGCTTGCGCGGCCCACGCCGCTTGAAGCCTGCGTACAGCGCCCATACCGCGAGCAGCGCGAACCAGACCAGGCTCCACATCGGCATCGACAGGCCCAGGAAACGCCAGTCGATGTTGCCGCAATCGCCGGTGCCGGTCAGCACGGTGCGGAACACCTCGAACGGCCCCATCTGCTCGCTGAGGAAGCTCAGCGGCGGACCGCACGAGGACATCGCGTCCCGCGGCATCACCTGCACCCAGACATGGCGCCCGGCGATGCCCGCGCCCACCGCCGCGGCGACGAAGGCCAGCACGCCGTAGCCCCTGCGGCCGGCGCTGCCGCGCGGTCCGTGCAGCGCGCCGAGCAGGAACAGCACGCCCAGCGCCGCGAACGCGATGCGCTGGAAGATGCACAGCGGGCACGGCTCCAGTCCCTGGTGCAGCTGCAGGAAGATCGCGTAGGCCAGCAAGGCCGCGCAGATCACGAAGCCGAGCGCCATCTGCGCGCGGAAACCCCAGCGGAATGGATTCATGGATACCGCTTGCCTGTGAACGAACTGCGGATTATCTGCCATTGACCGCGCCATGACCACGCACCGCCGCCGGATAGCAGCGACACCGCCAACTGGACGGCCCCGGCATCGGCCGCGCCCACAAAAAACCCGGCACGCGGGCCGGGTTTTCTGGGGTTTCCGGAAGGGTCCGATTACTCGGCCACTTCCTCGGCCACGACCGGGCGGTCGACCAGCTCGACGTAGGCCATCGGCGCGTTGTCGCCGGCGCGGAAGCCGGCCTTCAGGATGCGCAGGTAGCCGCCCGGGCGGGCCTGGTAGCGCGGGCCCAGCTCGACGAACAGCTTGCCCACCGCTTCCTTGTCGCGCAGGCGCGCGAACGCCAGGCGGCGGTTGGCGACGCCGTCGACCTTGGACAGGGTGATCAGCGGCTCGGCGACGCGGCGCAGTTCCTTGGCCTTCGGCAGGGTGGTCTTGATCAGCTCGTGCTTGATCAGCGAGGCCGCCATGTTCTTGAACATCGCTTCGCGGTGGGCGCTGGTGCGGTTGAACTTGCGGCCGGATTTCTGGTGACGCATGGTGAGGATTCCTGATGAATGTTGGAACGACTGGGGTTCGCTGTCGCCATCCTGGCGTTGTTGCATGGACTGCGGATGGTCCGGGCCGGCATCCTTCGCCGGTCGATAACCGCGGGCTTTTGCCCGTCGGTGAAACACGGGCGGGCGCCCTCGCGGGCACCCGCCTGTTTGCATCGTCAGCCGAGCATGCCGTGCTGGGCGACGCCGGCCGGCGGCCAGTTCTCCAGCTTCATGCCGAGCGACAGGCCACGCTGGGCCAGCACTTCCTTGATCTCGGTGAGCGACTTCTTGCCGAGGTTCGGGGTCTTGAGCAGCTCCACTTCGGTCTTCTGGATCAGGTCGCCGATGTAGTAGATGCTCTCGGCCTTGAGGCAGTTGGCCGAACGCACGGTCAGCTCGAGGTCGTCGATCGGGCGCAGCAGCACCGGATCCACGCCGCCGGTCGCCGGCTTCGGCGCGCCGCGGTCGCGGTGCGTGAAGTCGCCGAACACCGACAGCTGGTCGCTGAGGATGTCGGCGGCGGTGCGCACGGCTTCCTCGGCGTCGATCGTGCCGTTGGTCTCGATGTCGATGACCAGCTTGTCCAGGTCGGTACGCTGCTCCACGCGCGCGGCTTCCACCGCGTAGGCGACGCGGCGCACCGGCGAGAACGAGGCGTCCAGGACCAGGCGGCCGATCGCACGGGTCTCTTCGTCCGGACGACGGCGCGCGGCCGCCGGCTGGTAGCCGAAGCCACGCTCGATCTTCAGACGCATGTTGATCGCCGTGTCCTTGGTCAGGTGGCAGATCACGTGGTCGTTGTTGAGGATCTCGACGTTGTGGTCGGTCTTGATGTCGGCGGCCGTGACCACGCCCGGACCCTGCTTGGACAGCGACAGCGTGGCGCTGTCACCGCTGTGCATGCGGATGGCGACGTCCTTCAGGTTGAGCAGGACTTCCAGCACGTCCTCCTGCAGACCTTCGACCGTGGTGTACTCGTGCAACACGCCATCGATCTCGACTTCGGTGATCGCGAAGCCGGGGATCGAGGACAGCAGCACGCGACGCAGGGCATTGCCCAGCGTATGCCCGTAACCACGCTCCAACGGTTCGATCACGACCTTGGCGCGGTTGTCGGTAAGGCGTTCGATCTGCGGACCGCGGGGGCGCAGAACCTGGTTGGCGGTAACCGTCATGTTGCGGGGTCTCCTGCGAACCTCCGGCGGAACCGGAGGTTCTCCAATGTGAATTACTTCGAATACAACTCGACGATCAGCGCTTCGTTGATGTCCGCAGGCAGGTCGGCGCGATCCGGAACGGCCTTGAACACGCCGCTGAACTTCTTCGAATCGACTTCGACCCACGACGGGCTCAGGTCGTGCTGCTCAGCCACGGTCAGGGCTTCCTGCACGCGCAGCTGCTTCTGGGCCTTTTCCGACAGGGCGATGGCGTCGCCGGCCTTGACCTGGTACGAGGCCAGGTTGACCGACTTGCCGTTGACCGTCACGCCACGGTGCGACACCAGCTGGCGCGCGGCCGGACGGGTG
>DNXT01000220.1:5363-5583 GCA_003505795.1 Lysobacteraceae bacterium
GCGGCCGGACGGGTGACGGCGAAGCCCATGCGGTAGACGACGTTGTCCAGGCGGGTTTCCAGCAGCTGCAGCAGGTTCTCGCCGGTGTTGCCCTTCTTGGTCGAGGCCTTCTTGTAGTAGTTGCGGAACTGACGCTCCAGCAGGCCGTAGATACGCTTGACCTTCTGCTTCTCGCGCAGCTGGGTGGCGTAGTCGGACAGCTTGCCCTTGCGGGCGGCGC
>DNXT01000220.1:5709-18454 GCA_003505795.1 Lysobacteraceae bacterium
GGCGCCGTGCTGGCCGGGCTTCTGCTCCAGCTTGCACTTGGAGTCCAGCGCGCGCGCCGGGCTCTTGAGAGAAAGGTCGGCGCCTTCGCGGCGGGCGAGCTTACAGGTAGGACCGATATAACGAGCCATTTCTTATCGCTCCCTTTAGACGCGACGCTTCTTCGGCGGACGGCACCCGTTGTGCGGGATTGGCGTCACGTCGATGATGTTGGTGATCTTGTAGCCGACGTTGTTCAACGAACGCACGGCCGACTCACGGCCCGGACCCGGACCCTTGATACGCACTTCCAGCGACTTCACGCCGTAGTCCAGCGCGGCGCGCCCGGCCTTCTCGGCGGCGACCTGGGCGGCGAACGGGGTCGACTTGCGCGAACCGCGGAAACCCGCGCCGCCGGAAGTCGCCCACGACAGCGCGTTGCCCTGGCGGTCGGTGATGGTGACGATGGTGTTGTTGAAAGAAGCGTGGACGTGGGCGACGCCGTCGGTGACGACGCGCTTGATCTTCTTCTTGGTCTTAGCAGCAGCTGGCTTGGCCATGATATGTGTCCCTTACTTCCTGATCGCCTTGCGCGGGCCCTTGCGGGTGCGGGCGTTGGTACGGGTGCGCTGGCCACGCAGCGGCAGGCCGCGACGGTGACGCAGGCCGCGGTAGCAACCCAGGTCCATCAGACGCTTGATGGCGATGCCGATCTCGCGGCGCAGATCGCCTTCGACGATGTACTTGCCGACTTCGGCGCGCAGGCGCTCGATTTCCGGCTCCGACAGATCGCGGATCTTGGTGGTCGAGGTGACGCCCGCGGACTCGCAGACCTTCTTCGAACGGGTACGGCCGATGCCGTAGATGCTTTGCAACCCGACCCAGACGTGCTTCTGGGCTGGCAGGTTGACGCCTGCAATACGCGCCATGACGCGATTCTCCAACTGAGTGATGGCCCGACGGCGCGCCAGCGCCATCCGGCAGGATGGATCAAAAGTGAACTTTGAATTGTAGCAAGGTCTCGGATTGCTTGGAAGCTCGTGGAACAAACAACGCTCCACGGGCCCGGCATGGGGAGTGTGCCCATGCTCCGGCGCCGGACGACACTGGACCGGAAAACCGCTTCCGGACCGCCCGTGCTACTCCCGCACGGGACCGTATCGCCACACCCGCGCGCGAGACGCCGCGCGAGCCGCCCTTCAGATCGGAAGGCAGGTGACCGGGAACCGGTCGGCCTTCACGCAAGGAAGACGAGTATAGCAGTTAACCGCGCGCAAGACCGCCGCGCGAACCGCCCTTCAGGTTGGCCTTCTTCAGCAGGCTCTCATACTGGTGGGACATCAGGTGCGCCTGGATCTGCGCGATGAAGTCCATCACCACCACCACCGCGATCAGCAGCGAGGTGCCGCCGAAGTGGAACGAGGTGCCGAGCTGGGTCCGCATGATCTCCGGCAGCAGGCACACGATCACCAGGTACAGCGAGCCGGCCGCGGTCAGGCGGGTCAGCACGCCGTCGACGTAGTCGGCGGTGGCCTTGCCCGGCCGGATGCCCGGGATCAGCGCGCCGGACTTCTTCAGGTTGTCGGCGGTTTCCTGCGAGTTGAACACCAGCGCGGTATAGAAGAACGCGAAGCCGATGATCAGCCCGGCGAACACCAGCATGTGCACCGGCTCGCCCGGGCCCAGCGCATTGGCGATCTTCTGCAGCCAGGTGGCCGAGGTCGCCTGGCCGGACCACATCGACAGCGTGGCCGGGAAGGCCAGGATCGACGAGGCGAAGATCGGCGGGATCACGCCGGCCATGTTGAGCTTGAGCGGCAGGAACGAGGTCTGGTTCATGTACGCGTTGCGGCCGCCCTGGCGGCGCGCGTAGTTCACCGTGATCCGGCGCTGGCCGCGCTCGACGAACACCACGAACAGGGTGAACGCCAGGATCGTGATCACGATCAGCAGCAGCGAGATGAAGCTCATGTTGCCGTCGCGGTAGGCCTCCACGGTCTGGATCGCGGCGGCCGGCAGCCCGGCGACGATGCCGGCGAAGATGATCAGCGACACGCCGTTGCCGATGCCGCGCTCGGTGACCTGCTCGCCCACCCACATCAGGAAGATGG
The DNA here is from genome assembly GCA_003505795.1 of Lysobacteraceae bacterium. GTDB lineage: Bacteria > Pseudomonadota > Gammaproteobacteria > Xanthomonadales > Xanthomonadaceae > UBA8801. The sequence goes on from DNXT01000220.1 coordinate 7,798, forward strand.
TGCCGGCGGTCAGCGCGACCACCGCGGTCAGCACGAAGCCCATGCCCGGGGCGTACACCACCGGTGCGCCGCCCGGCGCCGTCTGGTTCTGCAGCGCCAGCGCGATACTGCCGCCCTGCACCACCGCCAGCAGCACCGCGCCGATGCGCGAATACTGGGTGATCTTGCGGCGCCCGGACTCGCCTTCCTTCTGCATCGCCTTGAGCGCGGGGAAGATGTGGGTCGCCAGCTGGATCACGATCGATGCCGAGATGTACGGCATCACGTTCAGCGCGAAAATGCTGAAACGGTGCAGGGCGCCGCCCGAGAACATGTTGAACATGTCCACGATGCCGCCGCCCTGCGCCTGCATCAACGAAAGCATGGCATCGGGATTGACCCCCGGGACCGGAACGTAGCAACCGATCCGGTAGACGATCAATGCCCCGAGTACGAACAGCAGGCGCTGGCGAAGTTCAGTGAACTTGCCCACTCCGCCGCCGAGGTTTCCGATGCCAGCTTGCGCCATCTGCCTGTTACTCCTGTACGCTGCCGCCAGCGGCTTCGATCGCCGCCTTGGCGCCTGCCGTTGCCGCCACGCCCTTCAGCACGAACTTCTTGGTCAGCTCGCCCTTCAGCACGATCTTCGCCTTCTTGGCCGAGGTCGGGACCAGATTGGCCGCACGCAGCGCGGCGAAATCGATCTCGCCGGCTTCCAGCTTGTCCAGCTGGTAGGACAGCACTTCGGCGGTGTCCTTGGCGATCTTGGAACGGAAGCCGACCTTCGGCAGACGGCGCTGCATCGGGGTCTGGCCGCCTTCGAAGCCGGCCTTGATCTTGCCGCCGCCCTTGCGGGCGAACGAACCCTTGTGGCCGCGGCCGGCGGTCTTGCCCAGGCCCGAGCCGATACCGCGGCCGACGCGGGTGCGCTCGGTGCGGGCGCCCGGAGCCGGGCTCAGTTCATTGAGACGCAGAGTCATGGTCGATTACTCCTCAACCTGGACGAGGTAGTGAACCGTGTTGATCAGGCCGCGCACCTGCGGGCTGTCCTTCAGTTCACGCACATCGTTGAGCTTGTTCAGGCCCAGCGCACGCACCGACAGGCGGTGACGCGACTGGGTTCCACGCAGGCCGCGCACCAGGCGCACCTTCACGGTCTTGTTGGACTCGTTAGCCATGGTTGAGTTCCTCCACCTTCTTGCCGCGCTTGGCCGCGATGCGGGTCGGCGACTGCATCTCTTCCAGGCCGCGCAGGGTCGCGCGCACCAGGTTGATCGGGTTGCGCGAACCGACCGCCTTGGCCAGCACGTTCTTCACGCCGACCGCTTCCAGCACCGCGCGCATCGCACCGCCGGCGATCACGCCGGTACCTTCCGAAGCCGGCTGCATGAACACGCGCGCCGCGCCGTGGCCGGCCTTGACCGGGTGCCACAGGGTGCCGTTGTTCAGGTCGACGTTCAGCATGCCCTTGCGCGCATACTCCATCGACTTCTGGATGGCGACCGGCACTTCGCGCGCCTTGCCGTAGCCGAAACCGATCTTGCCGTTGCCGTCGCCCACCACCGTCAGCGCGGTGAAGGTGAACTGGCGGCCGCCCTTGACGGTCTTGCTGACGCGGTTGACCGCGACCAGCTTCTCGATCATGCCGTCGTCGACTTTCTCTTCGCGGTTGCGATCGCGATCGCGGCCCCGCGGGGAACGTTCTTCTGCCATTTTGATTTCCTAGGTTGGTCGAATATGTACGGCTCGGGGCCGCTTATTGTTGGAGTGTGTCGCGGTGCTCCCGGATCCTGCTGCAGAAGAGCGGACCGGTCCGGCGCAACCTGCGCCGGCAGGGACGGACACGATTCCGCAGAATCGTGCCCGCAAGGATTGCTTAGAACTGCAGGCCGCCTTCGCGGGCCGCGTCGGCGAGCGCCTTGATGCGGCCGTGGTAGCGGTAGCCCGAGCGGTCGAACGCGACCTTCTCGATACCGGCGGCCTTGGCGCGCTCGGCGATCAGCTTGCCGACCTTGGCGGCGGCGTCGCTGTTCTTGCCGTTCTTCAGGCCTTCCTTGACGTCGGCCTGCAGGGTGTTGGCGGCGGCGATGACCTTCGAGCCGTCGGCGGTGAAGACCTGGGCGTACAGGTGCTGGCCGGTGCGCAGCACCGACAGGCGGGCCACGCCGAGCTCACGGATGTGGGCACGGGTCGACTTGGCGCGACGCAGGCGGGCGATGTTCTTGTTGATGCTCATGGTTTGATTCCTATGAAAGCTGAAGGAAACAGGCTTCGGCATTGGAAGGTCCGGCCATGGATGGCCGGGCTCCTCGCAGAAGGACCTGCATTAGGCCTTCTTGGCTTCCTTGCGAATGATGACTTCACCGGCGTACTTCACACCCTTGCCCTTGTAGGGCTCCGGCGGACGGAAACCGCGGATCTTGGCGGCGACTTCGCCCACGCGCTGCTTGTCGGTGCCCTGCACCAGGATTTCGGTCTGGCTCGGGGTGGACAGGGTGATGCCTTCCGGCGCGACGAACACCAGCGGGTGCGAGAAACCCAGCGACAGGTTCAGGTCCTTGCCCTGCATCGCGGCGCGGTAACCGACGCCGACCAGCTCGAGCTTGCGCTCGAAGCCTTCGGATACGCCCTTGACCATGTTGGCCAGGATGGCGCGCACGGTACCGGTGATCGCGATCTGCGACGGGTCGTTGGCCGACAGCGTGGCGACGCCGGCATCAACGGAGATTTCCACGCCCGCCGGCTTCGGCAGCGACAGCGAGCCCTTCGGGCCCTTGACGCTGACCAGCTCGGGCTGGACGTTCAGTTCGACACCCTTCGGGAGGGAGACCGGCTTCTTGGCTACACGGGACATGTTCTGCTCCTTCCCTTAGGCCACGAAGCACAGGACTTCGCCACCGACGCCGGCCTGACGGGCCTGCGCATCGGTCATGATGCCCTTCGACGTGGAGATGATGGCAACGCCCAGGCCACCGAGGACCTTGGGCAGCTCGGCCTTGCCGCGGTACTGGCGCAGACCCGAGCGCGAGACACGCTTCAGGGTCTCGATGACCGGGCGGCCTTCGAAATACTTCAGCACGATTTCCAGCTCGGCCTTGTTGTTCTCGACCTGGTTCACGCGCAGATCGGCGATGTAGCCCTCGTCCTTCAGGACCTGGGCGATCGCGACCTTGATCTTGGAGGACGGCAGCTTCACCGTCGGCTTGCCAACCGCGGCCGCATTCTTGATGCGGACCAGCAGGTCGGCGATGGGATCAGTCATGCTCATATGAGTACCTTTGAGTGCACCGATATCCGCTTTCGCGAAAATCTTGTGTTTTCCTGGGATGGGCCAGGGCCCTGTTCAACTCCCCGCCCGACCCGCCGGGCGAATGAGACTCGGGAGTATACGACAAAAGAGCCCGACTTGCGTCGGACTCCTGTTTGGCTGCCGGGCAGGGGCTGAACGCCCCTGCCCTGCGCCCGCGCACCGGGTGCGAGGCGCCAGGAACCGGGGTTCCTTACCAGCTGGCCTTGCGCAGGCCCGGCACGTCGCCACGCATGGTGGCTTCGCGCAGCTTGTTGCGGCCCAGGCCGAACTTGCGGTAGACGCCGCGCGGACGACCGGACAGCTCGCAACGGTTGCGCTGGCGGCTCGGCGACGAGTCGCGCGGCAGCTTGGACAGCTTGGTCGCGGCCTCGATCTTCTCCTCGTAGCTCGCATCCTGGGAGGACACGATCTTCTTCAGAGCCGCACGCTTGTCGGCGTACTTCTTGGCCAGCTTTTCCCGCTTGATGTCGCGGTTGACCATGGAGGTCTTTGCCATTCTTAAATCCTCGGGATTCGGGATTCGGGATTGGAGATCAATGGAAGCGGGCTCTTGCGAATCCCGAATCCCGAATCACCAATCCCTGCTCTCAATTACGGAACGGGAACTTGAACGCTGCCAGCAGCGCCTTGGCTTCCGCATCGCTCTTGGCGGTGGTGGTGATGGCGATATCCATGCCGCGGATCGCATCGACGGCGTCGAAGTCGATTTCCGGGAAGATGATCTGCTCCTTCACACCCATGTTGAAGTTGCCGCGGCCGTCGAACGAACGACCCGAGACACCACGGAAGTCGCGCACGCGCGGCAGCGAGATGTTGATCAGGCGGTCCAGGAACTCGTACATCTTGTGGCGACGCAGGGTGGTCTTGCAGCCGATCGGCCAGCCGTCGCGGATCTTGAACGAGGCGACCGAGATGCGCGACTTGGTGACCACCGGCTTCTGGCCGGAGATCTTGGTCATGTCGGCGACCGCGTTCTCCAGGATCTTCTTGTTGGTGGCGGCTTCGCCCACGCCCATGTTGAGCGTGACCTTGACCAGCTTCGGCACTTCCATCGGATTGGTGTAGCCGAACTCCTTCATCAGGGCCGGTACCACTTCTTCCTTGTAAATCTTTTCGAGACGAGAAGTCATGACCTCATTCCTCAGGCGTCGAGCGCCTCACCGCTGGAGCGGAACACACGCAGTTTGCGTCCATCCTCCAGCACCTTGAAGCCAACGCGCTCGCCCTTGCCCGATGCCGGGTTGACGACGTTAACGTTGGAGATATGGATCGAAGCTTCGCGCTCGACCACGCCGCCGGCAACGCCTGCCTGCGGGTTCGGCTTGGTGTGGCGCTTGACGATGTTGACGTTCGAGACGATCACGCGATCGCCATCGACACGGACGACTTCGCCCTGCTTGCCCTTGTCCTTGCCGGTGTTGACGACGACCTGGTCGCCCTTCTTGATACGGTTAGCCATGTGTATGTCCTCCGCTCACAGCACTTCGGGAGCGAGCGAGACGATCTTCATGAACTTCTCGGAACGCAGCTCGCGGGTCACAGGCCCGAAGATGCGGGTACCGATCGGCTCCTGCTTGTTGTTCAACAGCACGGCGGCGTTTCCGTCGAAGCGGATCAGCGAACCGTCCGGGCGGCGGACACCCTTGCGGGTGCGCACCACGACGGCGTCGTAGACTTCGCCCTTCTTGACCTTGCCGCGCGGAATCGCGTCCTTGACCGTCACCTTGATGATGTCGCCAATGTGCGCGTAGCGGCGCTTGGAGCCGCCCAGCACCTTGATGCACATCACTTCCTTGGCACCGGAGTTGTCGGCGACGTCGAGGTAGCTCTGCATCTGGATCATGATTCAGATCTCCCTTATTCAGCCGCGCGGGTGACGATTTCCACCACCCGCCAGTTCTTGGTCTTGGACAGCGGCGCAATCTCGGTCACGCGCACGACATCGCCTTCGTTGCAGGCGTTGTCGGCGTCGTGGGCGTGAAGCTTGGTCGAGCGCTTGATGTACTTGCCGTACAGGGCGTGCTTGACCTGGCGCTCCACCAACACGGTGACCGTCTTGTCCATCTTGTTGCTGACGACACGGCCTTCGACCGTGCGCAGCGTCTTGTTTTCAGTGTTGTCGCTCATCGCGGCCATCCTTACTTCGTGCTGCCGATCAGGTGCTTGACGCGAGCGATCTCGCGGCGCACCCGGCGGGTTTCGTGGGTCTTCGGCAGCTGGCCGGTGACCTGCTGCATGCGGAGCGAGAACTGCTCCTTACGCAGGTCGGTCAGGTGGGCCTTGAGTTCGTCAGCCGACTTCTCGCGGAGTTGTTTGATGTCCATCAGCGCACCGTCCGGGTCACGAAAGTGGTGGTGACCGAGAGCTTGGCGGCGGCCAGGCGGAACGCCTCGCGTGCCACTTCCTCGGAAACACCCTCGATTTCATAGATCATGCGGCCGGGCTGGATCTGGGCCACCCAGTATTCCACGTTGCCCTTACCCGAACCCATTCGCACTTCGATGGGCTTCTTGGTGATCGGCTTGTCCGGGAATACGCGGATCCACATCTTGCCGCCGCGCTTGACGTAGCGGCTGATCGAGCGGCGCGCCGCCTCGATCTGGCGCGCGGTCAGCTGACCGTGCGCCGTCGCCTTCAGGCCGTACTCGCCAAAGCTGACGGCATTTCCGCTCCAGCTCAGGCCTTCGTTACGGCCCTTGTGCATCTTGCGGTATTTGGTTCGCTTGGGTTGCAACATTGCCGTTACCTCGCTTCACGAGCCGGGCGCGAAGGACGGTCACCACGGTCGCCACGATCGTTGCGATCGCTGCGCGGGCTGTCGTCCTGCTTCTCCTGGCCAACCTGGGAGAAATCGAAGACTTCGCCCTTGTAGATCCAGACCTTGATGCCGATGATGCCGTAGGTCGTCTTGGCTTCAGCGAAGCCATAGTCGATGTCGGCACGCAGCGTGTGCAGCGGCACGCGGCCTTCGCGGTACCACTCCGAACGGGCGATTTCCGCACCGTTGAGGCGGCCAGCCACGTTGACCTTGATGCCCAGGGCACCCAGGCGCATCGCGTTGCCGACCGAGCGCTTCATCGCACGGCGGAACATGATGCGACGCTCCAGCTGCTGCGCGATCGACTCGGCGACCAGCTGTGCGTCCAGCTCGGGCTTGCGCACTTCGGTGACGTTGATGTGCGCCGGGACGCCCATCATCTCGCTCACTTCCTTGCGCAGCTTCTCGATGTCCTCGCCACGCTTGCCGATCACCACGCCCGGGCGGGCGGTGTGGATCGTCACGCGAGCGGTCTTGGCCGGACGCTCGATCAGGATCTTGCTGATGCCCGCCTGCGCCAGCTTCTTGCGCAGCATTTCACGGACCTTGAGGTCGGCCGCCAGGTAACCGGCGAACTCGCCCTTGTTGGCGTACCACTTGGAATTCCAGTCCTTGGCAATACCGAGGCGGATTCCAATCGGATGAACTTTATGACCCATCGTCTTTTCCTTTCCGCTTACTTGCCGGCGCCCACAACCACAGTGATGTGGCTGGTGCGCTTGAGGATGCGGGTACCGCGGCCTTTCGCCCGCGCCATGAAACGCTTCAGGGTCGGACCTTCATCAACCATGATGGTCTTGACCTTCAGCTCGTCGACATCGGCGCCCTGATTGTTCTCGGCATTGGCGATCGCCGACTCCACCACCTTCTTGATCAGGTGGGCAGCCTTCTTGTCCGAGAACTTCAGCAGGTTGACCGCACGCTCGGCGGACAGCCCACGCACCTGGTCAGCGACCAGGCGGGCCTTCTGCGGGGAGATGCGCGCGGTGCGCAGGATTGCTTTCGCTTCCATCGTCATCTCTCCTTACTTGCCCGACTTCTTGTCGCCACCGTGACCCTTGAAGGTCCGGGTGACAGCGAATTCGCCGAGCTTGTGGCCGACCATGTTCTCGTTGACCAGCACCGGAACGTGATTCTTGCCGTTGTGCACGGCGATGGTGAAACCCACCATCTCCGGCAGGATCATCGAACGACGCGACCAGGTCTTGATCGGACGCTTGCTACCGGCCGCGGCCTCCACCTTCTTGACGAGGTGGTGATCGACGAACGGGCCTTTCTTGAGTGAACGTGCCATGGTCGATTAGCCCCTACGATCGCGGACGATGAACTGCTGGGTGCGCTTGTTATGGCGCGTCTTGTAGCCCTTGGTCGGGACACCCCACGGGGTGACCGGATGCGGGTTACCTTGACCGGCCTTCGCCTCGCCACCACCGTGCGGGTGGTCGACCGGGTTCATGGCAGCACCACGAACGGTCGGGCGGACGCCGCGCCAGCGCTTGGCGCCAGCCTTGCCCAGCTTTTCCAGGTTGTGCTCGTCGTTGCCGACTTCGCCGATCGTGGCGCGGCACTCGGCCGACACCTTGCGCATTTCGCCCGAGCGCAGGCGCAGCGTGGCGTAGATGCCCTCGCGAGCCACCAGCTGCACCGCCGCACCGGCGGCGCGCGCGATCTGTGCGCCCTTGCCCGGCTTCAGCTCGATGCCGTGCACGGTCGTACCGACCGGGATGTTGCGCAGCGGCAGGGTGTTGCCGGTCTTGATCGGCGCGTTGGCGCCGGCGATGACCTGGTCACCCGCCTTCAGGCCCTTCGGGGCGATGATGTAGCGACGCTCGCCGTCGACATAGCACAGCAGGGCGATATGGGCGGTGCGGTTCGGATCGTATTCGATCCGCTCCACGCGCGCCGGGATGCCTTCCTTGTTGCGCTTGAAGTCGATGACGCGGTAGTGCTGCTTGTGGCCACCGCCGACGTGGCGGGTGGTGATGCGGCCGTGGTGGTTGCGGCCACCGGACTTGCTCTGCGGCTCGAGCAGCGCCGCGTGCGGCGCACCCTTGTGCAGATCGGGCGTGACCACGCGCACGGCGGAACGACGGCCGGCGGAGGTGGGTTTGAACTTCATCAATGGCATGGGATGTACCTCAGGCCTTGGCCGTGACGTCGATGGACTGACCATCGACCAGGCGGACGTACGCCTTGCGCCAATCGCCGCGACGGCCCGTGCGGTTGCGGAAGGACTTGTTCTTGCCCTTCACGTTCACCACATTGACGGCCTCGACCTTGACGTCGAACAGCTGCTCGACCGCGGCCTTTACATCGGCCTTGGTGGCTTCGTTCGAGACTTCGAAGACATACTGGTTGGAGACTTCCTGCAGGCGCGCGGTCTTTTCGGAGACTCGCGGAGCGCGCAGCACGCTGAAGATTTTTTCGTTGCTGCTCATGCCAGCCACTCCTCGACCTTCTTGACCGCATCGGCGGTGATCACGACCGTGTCGGCACCGACCAGCGCGACCGGATCCAGACCCTGCACGTCACGCACTTCGACGTACGGCAGGTTGCGGGCCGACAGGTACAGGTGCTCGGAAGCCTCTTCGGTCACGATCAGCGGGCGCTTGCCCACGTCCAGACCCTTCAGCTTCTCGATCAGACCCTTGGTCTTGCTCGCCTCGACGTCGAACGCGTCGACGATCTTCAGGCGGCCCTGACGGTTCAGCTCGGAGAAGATCGCGCAGATGGCCGCGCGGTACTGCTTGCGGTTGACCTTCTGCTCGAAGCTGCGCGGCTTGGCCGCGAAGGTCACGCCGCCGCCGACGAAGATCGGAGCCGTCAGCGCGCCATGACGCGCACCGCCGCCCTTCTGCTTCTTCGACTTCTTGGTCGTGCCCGCGACTTCCGAACGCGTCTTCTGCGCCTTGGTGCCGGCGCGGCCGGCGTTGCGATAGGCGACGACGACCTGGTGGACCAGATCCTCGCTGAATTCGCGACCGAACACGGCGTCGGAGACCGAGACCTTGTTGTTGCTACCCGTGATAACGAGTTCCATCGTCATCTCTCCTTATGCCTTGCTCGCCGGACGCACGATCACGTCGCCGCCAGCTGCGCCAGGCACGGCGCCGCGGATGGCAATGAGACCACGCTCGACGTCGACCTTGACCACTTCCAGGTTCTGCGTGCTCTGCTGCACAGCACCCATGTGGCCGGACATCTTCTTGCCCGGGAAAACGCGACCCGGGGTCTGGCGCTGGCCCAGCGAACCCGGCGCGCGATGCGACAGCGAGTTACCGTGGGTGGCATCGCCCATACGGAAGTTGTGGCGCTTGATGGTGCCCTGGAAGCCCTTGCCCTTGGTGACGCCCTGGACGTCGACCTTCTGGCCGACCTCGAAGATGTCGGCCTTGACTTCGCCGCCGACGGCGAAATCGCCGAGCTGCGCGTCCTCGACGCGAAACTCCCACAGGCCGCGACCCGCTTCGACCTTCGCCTTGGCGAAGTGGCCGGCAGCCGGCTTGTTCACCAGCGCGGCGCGACGGGCACCGACGGTCACCTGCACGGCGCTGTAGCCGTCGGCTTCGACGGTCTTGATCTGCGCGATGCGGTTCGGGGTGGCTTCGATCAGGGTGACCGGCACCGAGCGGCCGTCTTCGGTGAAGACGCGGCTCATGCCGGCCTTGCGGCCCACGAAGCCCAACGAATATTTCTTCGTCATGGTCGTAGTCCTCAGGTCAACTTGATCTGCACGTCGACGCCAGCCGCGAGCTCGAGCTTCATCAGCGCGTCCACGGTCTTGTCGTTGGGGTCGACGATGTCGAGCACGCGCTTGTGCGTGCGGGTTTCGTACTGGTCACGCGCGTCCTTGTCGACGTGCGGGGAGACGAGCACGGTGTAGCGTTCGATCTTGGTCGGCAGCGGGATCGGGCCACGCACTTGCGCGCCGGTCCGCTTGGCCGTCTCGACGATCTCGCTGGCCGAACGGTCGATCAGACGATGATCGAACGCCTTCAGCCGAATCCGGATCTTTTGGTCCGCCATGACGGTGGGTTCCTTCGTTAAAAGAGCGACGGGCAAGGCCTCTGGGATACCTGCCCCGGTGATTCCTGACATTCGTACCGCCGCGCATCCTGCGCCGCGAGGGCCTTCCTCCGCCCAAAAACTGGGGCAGATCGGTTGCCCGACCTGCCCAGACGGAAAAGTATAGTGCGCGACAAGAGCACGGTCAACAGCTCTTCGCTGTCGAGTGCTCCATGCAACGCGACCTTCCCGGTCTGGCGAACACGAGTGGCGTCCTGCCGCTCTTTTCGCTATCGAACGGCACCCTACCCAGGGACGCCGAGCCGGAGATTATAGCGGCACCGAATGCTGCCCGCAAGCACCTGCGCGTACCCTTTTCGATGCGCCGGAAACGACGAAGGGCCGGCACGGGCCGACCCTTCGCTGGACGATCCGGCGGCCACAGCGGCCGCCCGTCTCATTCCCGGCCGGCCGAGGCCCGCCGGGCAGGCACTTACTTGTTGATCTTGGAGACCACGCCGGCGCCGACGGTACGGCCGCCCTCG
>DNXT01000134.1:0-1055 GCA_003505795.1 Lysobacteraceae bacterium
GTCTCGACGCTGATGCGGCCCCCGGGCTCGAGCGCCACGCGCGCGGCCGAGCGCATGTTGAGGTTGTTGCGGAACGCCGCGGCCATGCCGATGCCGACCAGCCAGCGGCCGTCGCGCACGCTGGCCGGCGTGGCCTTGCGCCCGCTCCAGCCGAAGCGCTTGGCGCCGTCGCGCAGGCAGGCGGTGAGCTGCCGTTGCGAGAACGCACGTTCCGGATGCTCGGGATCGACCTGGGTGTCGTTGCGGATGCGGAATTCGATCGGATCGAGGCTGAGCTTCTCGGCCATCTCGTCCATGGCGATCTCCAGCGCCATCATGCCCGGCGCCTCGCCCGGCGCGCGCATCGCATTGCCTTCGGGCAGGTCGAGCACCGCCAGCCGCGTGGCGGTCATCCGGTTGGCGCCGGCGTAGAGCAGGCGGCTCTGCGCGGCCGCGGTCTCCGGCCCGCCGCCCGGCAGGTCGCCGGACCAGGTCTCGTGGCCGAACGCGGTGATGGTGCCGTCGGCCTCGGCCCCGATGCGGATGCGCTGGATGGTCGCGGGACGGTGCGTGGTGTTGTTGGCGATCGCCGGCCGCGGCAGCATCAGCTTGACCGGCCGTCCCACCTGGCGCGCGCCCAGCGCCGCCAGGATCGCGTCGGCGCGGACGAACAGCTTTCCACCGAAGCCGCCACCGATGTACGGCGACACCAGGCGGACGTTGTCCTTGGCGATGCCGAGCGTGGTGGCGACGTCGCCGCGGCTCCAGTCGATCATCTGGTTGGAGGTCCACAGCGTCAGCCGCTCGCCCTCCCACGCGGCGATCGACGCATGCGGCTCCATCATCGCGTGCGAGTGGTCCGGCGTGGTGTAGGTGGCGTCGAGGGTGACCGGCGCCGCCGCGAACGCCGCGTGGAAGTCGCCGGCGCCGGTGTCGGCCGGCTCGTCCTTCGGCTTGACCGCACCGGCCCGGGCCTTGTCCAGGTCGTAGGCGCCGGTTTCGCGGCTGCAGTCCACCTTGACCAGCTGCGCGGCGGCGCGCGCCTGCTCGAAAGTCTCGGCGACCACCACCGCCAC
>DNXT01000134.1:1213-3066 GCA_003505795.1 Lysobacteraceae bacterium
CTCGGCGACCACCACCGCCACCGCCTGGTGGTAGTGCTGGATCTCCGGGCCGCCCAGCAGCCTGGCGGTGTTGTACTTGCCCTGGCCGAGCGTGCCGGCGCTCTGCGCGGTGACGATGCCGAGCACGCCCGGCGCCGCGCGGGCCGCGGCCAGGTCGATGCCGCGGATGCGCCCCTTGGCGACGCCGGCGAGGACCGGGTAGCCATAGGCGGTGCCGCGCGGGATGTCCTGGTGCTCGTAGGCGTAGGTCGCCGTGCCGGTGGTCTTGGACGGGCCGTCGATGCGATCGGTGGACCTGCCGACCACGCGCAGCTGGTCGATGGGATTGGTGCCGGCCGGAGTGTCGAATTTCATGTCAGGCCCTCGCTTCGGCCAGGATCGCGGTCAACGCGCGCTCCACCAGCGGCAGTTTGAAGGCGTTGTGCTCGCTGGGGTCGGCGCCGTCGAGCAGGCGCGCGGCGATCTGCCGCGCATCGGAGGCGCGCTCGGCCGCCTCCACCCGCCACGGCTTGTGCGCCACCCCGCCCAGCGCGACCCGCGCGCTGCCATCGCGCTGCACGATCGCCCCGACCGAGACCAGCGCGAACGCATACGACGCGCGGTCGCGGACCTTGTGATAGACGTGGGCCCCGGCCACCGGCCGCGGCAGGCTCACCGCGGTGATCAATTCGCCGCGCTCCAGCACCGTCTCCAGGTGCGGCGTCTGCCCTGGCGCCCGGTAGAACGCCTCGATGCCGATCTCCCGGGCCTGGCCGTCGGCGCGGATGGTGTGGATCCGGGCGTCGAGCGCACGCATGGCGACCGCCATGTCGCTGGGATGGGTTGCGATGCAGTCGGCGCTGGCGCCGATCACCGCCAGTTGCCGGCTGAAGCCGCCGATCGCCGCGCAGCCGCTACCCGGCAGGCGCTTGTTGCAGGGCTGATGGCTGTCGTAGAAGTAGGGGCAGCGCGTGCGTTGCAGCAGGTTGCCGGCGGTGGTGGCACGGTTGCGCAGCTGGCCGGACGCGCCGGCGAGCAGCGCCCGCGACAGCAGCGCGTAGTCGCGCCGCACCCGCGGATGCGCGGCCAGGTCGGAGACGCGACGGATGCCCAGTGCCTCGGCGCGGACGCGCGGCATGCCCAGCGCATAGGTGTTCTGGAAGCCCAGCGAGCCGGTCATCGCCAGTCCCTGCCGCGCCAGCGCCGCGCGCAGCGCCTGCGCGTCCGCGCCCGGCATCGCCAGCAGCTCCTGCGCCAGCGTGCCGGTGTACTCGGCGTAGACGTCGATCTGGCCCTGCTGCAGCGCGCGCCACAGGATCCGGGTGCCGCCGAGCTGGCGCCGATGCTCGGCCGCCACGCCGGCCTGGCGGATCGCATCGCGGGCGATGTCGCCCAGGATCACCGCCTCGGTGAAGTTCTTGGAGCCGACGCTCACCGGCGCGGCATGGCCGCGTTCTCCTGCGGCCGTGCAGCCGGCCAGCCACGCCAGCAGCAGCACCGACAACGCCAGCCCGGCGCCGCGCCGGGCCCGGCCGCTCATGCCCGGACCTCGAGGCTGCGCTGCGCGGTGAGGAAGCGTTCGACGAACGGCGTGGCCGGGGCCTGCAGCAGCTCGCGCGCGCTGCCGCGCTGGACGATGCGGCCTTCGCGCATCAGCACCAGGCTGTCGGCCAGATAGGCCGCCTCGGCGACGTCGTGGGTCACCAGCACCACGGTCTTGCGCAGCTGCGCGAACAGCTCGCGCATCTGCGTCTGCAGGTCGTGGCGCACGATCGGGTCGAGCGCGCCCAGCGGCTCGTCCAGCAGCAGCGCCGGCGGATCGAGCATCAGCGCGCGCACCAGGCCCAGGCGCTGGCGCTGGCCGCCGGACAGCT
>DNXT01000135.1:0-637 GCA_003505795.1 Lysobacteraceae bacterium
TGCTGAACCGCTCTTCCGATCTGCCGCCGCCACGCCGACCGACACCTCCGCCGAGTAGGCGCGGGCCGGCCGCATCAACCGATCTGGCGCCACTGCCCCGGCGCCAGGTCGCCGAGCGCGTGGCGTCCCATCGCCACCCGCACCAGCCGCAGCGTCGGCAGGCCCACCGCCGCGGTCATCCGCCGTACCTGGCGGTTGCGGCCCTCGCGCAGGGTGATCGCAAGCCAGGCATCGGCCACGGTCTTGCGATGGCGCACCGGCGGATCGCGCGGCCACAATGGCGGCGCTTCCAGCCGTTCGGCGCCGGCCGGCAGGGTCGGCCCGTCGTTGAGCACCAGCCCCTCGCGCAGCTGCCGCAGCTGCTCGTCGCGCGGCGTGCCTTCCACCTGTACCCAGTAGGTCTTCGGTTGCTTGTGGCGCGGATCGGTGAGCCGCGTGGCGAGGCCGCCATCGTCGGTGAGCAGCAGCAATCCTTCGCTGTCGTAGTCGAGCCGGCCGGCCGCATAGACCCCGGCAGGCAGTCCGAACCCGGCCAGGGTCCGGCGCGGCGGCTGGCTGCGGTCGGTGAACTGGCACAGCACGTTGAACGGCTTGTTGAAGGCGATGAGCATGAAACGGAGATTCGGGATTCGGGATT
>DNXT01000135.1:803-3835 GCA_003505795.1 Lysobacteraceae bacterium
GATTCGGGATTCGGGATTCGCAAAGACTAGCGGCACCCGCTTTCCCAATCTCCAATCCCGTCATCCCGAATCACGGCTTGACGAACTTCAGCGTCATCCGGTCGCTCTCGCCGATCGCCTCGTACTTGGCCGCGTCGGCCGCGTCGTGCTTGTTGGTCGGCGGCAGCGTCCACACCCCGTTGGGATGGTCCTTGCTGTCGCGCGGATTGGCATTGACCTCGCTCTGGCCGGCCAGCCTGAAGCCGGCCGCCTCGGCCATCGCGATCACCTGCGCCTGGCCCACGTAGCCGCTGGCGTCGTCGGCCGGCACGTCGGCCTTGGCGCGATGCTCGACCACGCCGAGCACGCCGCCGGGCTTGAGCACCTTGTAGAAGCCGGCGAACATGCCCTCGGCCTGGCCGGCGGCGCGCCAGTTGTGGACGTTGCGGAAGGTCAGCACCAGGTCGGCCGAAGTGTCGGCGCCGAACACCGGCGCGGCCGGCGCATAGGCCACGAACGCGGCCTTGCCGTACAGCTCCGGCTGCGCGTCGAACTTCTTCTGCAGCTCGTCGCGCGCGCGCTGCTGGTAGTCGCGGCCGCGTCCTTCCGGCAGCGCCTGCGGATCCACCACCGCGGCCACGTACTTGCCCCGGTCGCGCAGGTACGGCGCCAGGATCTCCGAATACCAGCCGCCGCCGGGAGTGATCTCGATGACGGTCTGGGTGGGCTTGATGCCGAAGAACGCCAGGGTCTGCCCCGGGTGGCGCCAGACGTCGCGCTGCACGTACACGCGGTCGCGCCAGGCCCCGTCCAGCGCCGCCTGCAGGGCCGGATTGTCGTCCAGGCGCAGGTCGCGCCGGAACCAGACGATGGCGCAACTCATTGCCTCTCCCACGGCCGCTCGGTACGCCAGGCTAGCGCGGCCGGCGCATGTGCGCCGTCGAGGCGACCGCCAGCCGGCCGATCAGGGCGCCCCGGGCGATGCCGCCCCCGGCGCGATCACTCGAAACTGCCGACCGAGTCGTGCGCCAGGTTGTCGAAGCGGGTGTACTCGCCGAAGAACTTCAGCTTGCACGAACCGGTCGGGCCACCGCGGTGCTTGCCGATGATGATCTCGGCCAAGCCCTTGTCCGGCGAGTTTTCCTTGTTGTAGTAGTCGTCGCGGTAGATGAACACGATCATGTCCGCGTCCTGCTCGATGGCGCCGGACTCGCGCAGGTCGGCCATCACCGGGCGCTTGTCGGTACGCGTCTCCAGCGAGCGGTTGAGCTGGGACAGCGCGATCACCGGCACGTTCAGCTCCTTGGCCAGGCCCTTGAGCGAACGGCTGATCTCCGAGATCTCGGTCGCGCGGTTCTCGCTGTTGCCCGGCACAGACATCAGCTGCAGGTAGTCGATCACCACCAGGCCCAGGTCGTGCTCGCGCTT
The DNA here is from genome assembly GCA_003505795.1 of Lysobacteraceae bacterium. GTDB lineage: Bacteria > Pseudomonadota > Gammaproteobacteria > Xanthomonadales > Xanthomonadaceae > UBA8801. The sequence goes on from DNXT01000135.1 coordinate 2,211, forward strand.
GAGGCGACGGCACTTGGAGCGCAGCACTTCCGGCGACACCCCCGGGGTGTCGTCGATGAAGATCTTGGTCTCCTTGAGCATCTTGATCGCGCCGGTCACCCGCGCCCAGTCCTCGTCCTCGAGCTGGCCGGTACGCAGGCGCTGCGCGTTGATGCGGCCGTTGGAGGAGATCAGGCGCATCGCCAGCTGCGAGGCCGACATTTCCATCGAGAACACCGCCACGCCCTTCTTCGACTTGATCGCCGCGTACTCGGCGATGTTCAGCGCGAAGGTGGTCTTGCCCATCGCCGGGCGCGCCGCGAGGATGATCAGGTCGGTCGGCTGCAGGCCGGCGGTCATCGCGTCGAAGTCGTTGTAGCCGGTCGGCAGGCCGGTGATGTTGCCGCCGTTCTCGAAGCGGTTGCGCAGTTCCTCGAACGCGTCCTTGAGCGCGCCGGGCATCGCCACGAAGTCGGTGCGGCCGCGCGCGCCGGCCTCGGCGATCTGGAACACCGCCTTCTCGGCCGAGGCCAGCAGCTCGGTGCTCTCGCGCCCTTCCGGCTGGAAACCGTCGTTGACGATGGTGGTGCCCACCTCGATCAGCTGCCGCAGCACCGCCTTGTCGCGCACGATCTCCGCATAGGCGGTGATGTTGGCCGCCGACGGCGTGGTGCTGGCCAGCTCGATCAGGTAGGCGCCGTCGCCGACCTGTTCGAGCTTGCCCTGCGATTCGAACCATTCGCCCAGGGTGACCGCGTCGAACGGGCGGTCGCGCTCGGCCAGCTCGCGGATCGCGCGGTAGATCAGCCGGTGGTCGCGACGGTAGAAGTCGTTCTCGGTGAGCTGGTCGTTGACCCGGTCGAACGCCTCCGGCGCCAGCATCAGCCCGCCCAGCACCGCCTGCTCGGCCTCGACCGAATGCGGCGGCACGCGCAGCTGGTCGATGCGCGGCTCGCCGCGATCGAAGTCGTCGCGATCGCGGTCGCGATTGCGGTTGGAACGGAAGCCGGGACGGGCGGACATGGAACGGACAACTCCTGCGACGTCGGCGCCGCCTTGGACTGGACTCATGCTAGTCGGCCCGGCTGTGCACAGGCGACGGAACAAGCTGTGGATAACCGGTGCAAAGCCTGCCCCGGCCGGATCTCGCGAGACGCGACGGCGCCCTCGGGCGCCGCAACGGGATTATCGCAGATGTCGCGCCGCCGTCAGCCGCGGCGACGGGCGATCCAGGCCGCGAACTTGTCGACGAACCCTTGCAGGAACTTGCGGGTGTCGTCGTTGGCGATCGTGCCGTCGCTCCCGAACAGCCCCTCCTTGTGCTGCAGGAACACCTCCGGCTGCCCCATCACCTGCATGTCCAGGTAGGCCAGCACGTTGCGCAGGTGCTGCTGCGCCGGCGCGGTGCCGATCGCCCCCACCGAGATGCCGAGCACCGCCGCCGGCTTGCCGGCGAACGCGCTGTCGCCATAGGGGCGCGAGCCGAGGTCGATGGCGTTCTTGAGCACGCCGGGAATGGAGCGGTTGTACTCGGCGGTGACGAACAGCACCGCGTCGGCATCGCGGACCTGCTGCTTGAGGCGCTTGCCCTGCGGCGGATAGTCGCCGTCGTCGTCCTGGTTGTACAGCGGCAGGTCGCCGATCTC
>DNXT01000135.1:4053-4317 GCA_003505795.1 Lysobacteraceae bacterium
GCAGCGCCTGCGCCAGCTGGCGGTTGTAGGACGCCTTGCGCAGGCTGCCGACGAACACGGCGATCTTGGGCTTGCTCATGGGATGCTCCCGGGGAAAGGAGTTCCGACTCTAAGCAGGCCGGCGCTCACGTGCAGTGAAACAGGGCAACCAGGCCGCCATGCGCCGGCCAGTGCCTCGCGGCGCCCCCCTTCCCGGCACGCCGGCTCGGCCAGGCTCGCCCAGTCGCGCATCGTATTGCCCGCGGACGGGCGCACGGCGCGAGG
>DNXT01000194.1:0-3645 GCA_003505795.1 Lysobacteraceae bacterium
GAGATCTACACCGGATTCACACTCTTTCCTTACACGACGCTCTTCCGATCTCTTTCTTGTCTCGGGGAGCCGCTCTTGCGAATCCCCAATCCCGAATCCCCAATCCCCGCCTCACCGCAACCCCGTCTCCGCGCGCGCGATCACCAGCCGCTGGATCTCGCTGGTGCCCTCGTAGATCTCGGTGATCTTGGCATCGCGGAAGTAGCGCTCCAGCGGCATCTCCTTGGAGTAGCCCATGCCGCCGTGGATCTGCACCGCCTGGTGGGTGATCCACATCGCCGCCTCGGAGGCGGTCAGCTTGGCCACCGCGGCCTCGGTGCCGAACGGCTTGCCCTGCCCCTTCAGCCAGGCCGCGCGCAGGGTCAGCAGCAGCGCCGCGTCCAGCTTGCACTTCATGTCGGCGATCTTGGCCTGGGTCATCTGGAAGGTGCCGATCGGCGCGCCGAAGGCCTTGCGGTCCTTGGCGTACTCGATCGTCGCCTCGTACGCGGCGCGGGCGATGCCCACCGCCTGCGAGGCGATGCCGATGCGGCCGGCGTCGAGCACGCTCATCGCGGTCTTGAAGCCCTGGCCCTCGGCCCCGACCACGTCCTGCGGCTGCGCCACGTAGTCCTGGAACTCGATCTCGCAGGTCGCCGAGGCGCGGATGCCGAGCTTGGGCTCGGTCTTGCCGCGGTGGAAGCCGGGGCGCTCGGTGTCGACCATGAACGCGGTGATGCCGCGCGAGCCCTTGTCCGGCTCGGTCATCGCGAACAGCACGATGTACCTGGCGACCGGGCCGGAGGTGATCCAGCTCTTCTTGCCGTTGATCACGAACGTACCGTCGGCCTGCCTGACCGCGCGGCAGCGCATCGCCGAGGCGTCGGAGCCGGACTGCGGCTCGGTCAGCGCGAACGCGCCGATGTGGGTGCCCTCGGCGATCGCGCGCACGTAGGTCTGCTTCTGTTCTTCGGTGCCGTTCTTGAGGATGCCGGTGCAGAACAGCGAGTTGTTGACCGACATGATGGTCGAGTGCGCCCCGTCGGCGGCGGCGACCTCGACCATCGCCAGCACGTAGCTGATCGGGTCCATCCCGGCGCCGCCGTACTCGGCCGGCACCTCGATGCCCATCAGCCCGTTCTCGCCGAGCAGCTGGATGTTCTGCAGCGGGAACTCGCCGCTGCGGTCGAATTGCTCGGCGCTCGGCGCGATCTTCTCCTGGGCGATCCGACGGGCCACGTCCTGGATCATCAATTGTTCTTCGGTAAAGCTGAAATCCACGTCGAACCCCTCCGGTCGGATAGCGTGGCTCCATTGTAGCCGCAACCATTCGCATGCGTATGTAGGTTGACCGGCGCAGCCGCGGAACCGACAATATCTCGATATCGCGATATAGAGATATTTCATGGACCTGGAAGACTGGTCGACCCGCCTGAAGGTCTTCGCCGACGCCACCCGGGTGCGCCTGCTGGCGCTGCTGGAGCAGGAGGAACTGACCGTGGCCGAGCTGTCGGCGATCACCCGGCTGGCGCAGCCGCGCGTGTCCACCCACCTGGCCAAGCTCAAGGAAGCCGCGCTGGTGCGCGACCGCCGCGCCGGGGTGTCGGCCTACTACCGCTTCGACGAGGCCTCGCTCGACCCGGCCCAGCGGGCGCTGTGGCAGGCCCTGAGCACCGGCAGCGACGACCCGCTGCTGCGCCAGGACGCCGAACGCCTGCCGGGCGTGCTGGCGATGCGCGCGGCCGACCAGAACTGGGCCGACTCGGTGGCCGGCGACATGGAACGCCACTACTCGCCGGGCCGCACCTGGGAGGCGCTGGCGCGCACCGCGCTGCCGCTGCTGGAGACCGGCGACGTGCTCGACATCGCCTCCGGCGACGGCGTGCTGGCCGAACTGGTGGCGCCGCATTCGCAGCGCTACGTCTGCATCGACACCAGCGCCCGCGTGGTCGCCGCCGCCAGCGAGCGCCTGCGCAAGCTGAAGAACGTCGAGGTGCGCGAGGGCGACATGCACGCGCTGCCGTTCGCCGACCGCAGCTTCGACCTGGTGGTGCTGATGCACGCCCTCACCTACGCCAGCAAGCCCGCGCAGGCGGTGGCCGAGGCCGCGCGCGTGCTGCGCCCGGAGGGCCGCCTGCTGCTGTGCAGCCTGGCCAAGCACGAGCATCGCGCCGCGGTCGAGGCCTACGGCCACGTCAACCTGGGCTTCTCCGGGAAGGAACTGCGCCGGTTCGCCGACAAGGCCGGCCTGCAGGTGTCCAGCCTGGAAACCGTCACCCGCGAGAAGCGCCCGCCGCACTTCGAGGTGGTCTCGCTGATCGCGACGAAAAAGCCGGAAGAGCCGGGACCCGGGACCCGGGACCCGGAAAGGTCCGGAACCAGGGCTAAGGCTGGGGAGGGTCCATGAACGCCGGCGCTTTCCCCCGGGTCCCCGGTCCCGGGTCCCCGGTCCCGGCCTCCCTGCCCTGGCTGCATCCGCACCGCGCCGCGAAACTGCTGCAGGCGCTGGCCGAGCGCATCCTGATCATCGATGGCGCGATGGGCACGATGATCCAGCGCCATCGGCTGGAGGAAGCGGACTACCGCGGCGAGCGCTTCGCGCCCGGCTACGACATGTTGCGCGAGCCCCTAGAAGAGCACGTGCATGGGCCGGGCTGCGACCACGCGACCCAGGGCCACGACCTCAAGGGCAACAACGACCTGCTGCTGCTGACCCGCCCGGAGATCATCGCCGGCATCCACCGCGCCTACCTGGAGGCCGGCGCCGACCTGGTCGAGACCAACACCTTCAACGCCACCTCGGTGAGCCAGGCCGACTACCACCTCGAACACCTGGTCTACGAGCTCAACAAGGCCGGCGCCCAGGTCGCGCGCCGGGTCTGCGACGAGATCGAGGCGAACACGCCGGACAAGCCGCGCTTCGTGATCGGCGTGCTCGGCCCGACCAGCCGCACCGCCTCGATCAGCCCGGACGTCAACGACCCCGGCTTCCGCAACACCAGCTTCGACGAGCTGCGCGCGACCTACCGCGAGGCGATCGACGGGCTGATCGACGGCGGCGCCGACACGCTGATGGTCGAGACCATCTTCGACACCCTCAACGCCAAGGCGGCGCTGTTCGCGATCGAGGAAGTGTTCGACGCCCGCGGCGGGCGGCTGCCGGTGATGATCTCCGGCACGATCACCGACGCCTCCGGCCGCACCCTGTCCGGGCAGACCGCCGAGGCGTTCTATGCCTCGGTCGCGCATGGCCGGCCGCTGTCGATCGGGCTGAACTGCGCGCTTGGCGCCAGGGACCTGCGCCCGCACGTGGAGACGCTGTCGACCGTCGCCGACTGCCACGTCAGCGCGCATCCGAACGCGGGCCTGCCCAATGCCTTCGGCGAGTACGACGAGAGCCCGGAGGAAATGGCCGCGACGCTGAAGGAGTTCGCCGAATCGGGCCTGCTCAACCTGGTCGGCGGCTGCTGCGGCACCACGCCCGAGCATATCCGCGCGATCGCTCAGGCGGTGGCGGGGATCGCGCCGCGCGCGCTGCCGGGCACGCTGGATCGCGTCGCGTGAGGCGCCCTCATCCGCCCTTCGGGCAGCTTCTCCCGCAAGCGGGAGAAGGAACGAACCGGTGCAGGTCGATAAGGTACCTTCTCCCGCTTGCGGGAGAAGGTG
>DNXT01000194.1:3789-7885 GCA_003505795.1 Lysobacteraceae bacterium
CGCAGCGCCGGATGAGGGTGCTCGCGCCCGCATGCTCCAACGCGCTGCCCGCATCCGCCCTCCGGGCGGCTTCCCCCGCACGCGGGGCAAGCAACAAGCATCGGATCCCCGCATGAACGAGCTTCCCCGCCATACCCGCCTGTCCGGGCTGGAACCGCTGGTCATCACCCCGGACCTGCTGTTCGTCAACGTCGGCGAGCGCACCAACGTCACCGGCAGCGCGCAGTTCCGCAAGCTGATCAAGGAAGAGCGCTACGAAGAGGCGGTCGAGGTCGCGCGCCAGCAGGTCGACAGCGGCGCGCAGATCCTCGACGTCAACATGGACGAGGGCCTGATCGACTCCGAGAAGGCGATGGCGCGCTTCCTCAACCTGATCATGTCTGAGCCGGACATCGCCCGCATCCCGGTGATGGTCGACTCGTCCAAGTGGAGCGTGATCGAGGCCGGGCTGAAGTGCCTGCAGGGCAAGAGCGTGGTCAACTCGATCTCGCTCAAGGAAGGCGAGGAGCTGTTCATCGAGCATGCGCGCAAGGTGCTGCGCTACGGCGCCGCCGCGGTGGTGATGGCGTTCGACGAGGTCGGCCAGGCCGACACCTGCCAGCGCAAGGTCGAGATCTGCACGCGCGCGTACCGGATCCTCACCGAGCAGGTCGGCTTCCCGCCCGAGGACATCATCTTCGACCCGAACATCTTCGCGGTCGCCACCGGCATCGAGGAGCATGACAACTACGCGGTGGACTTCATCGAGGCCACCCGCATCATCAAGCGCACGCTGCCGCACTGCCACGTCTCCGGCGGCGTGTCGAACGTGTCGTTCTCGTTCCGCGGCAACGAGACCGTGCGCGCGGCGATCCACTCGGTGTTCCTGTACCACGCGATCAAGGCCGGCATGGACATGGGCATCGTCAACGCCGGCGCGCTGCCGATCTACGACCAGCTGGATCCGGAACTGCGCGAGCGCGTCGAGGACGTGATCCTCAACCGCCGCAAGGACGGCACCGAGCGGCTGCTGGAGATCGCCGAGCGCTACAAGGGCAGCAAGGGCCAGAAGAAGGCCGAGGACCTGGCCTGGCGCGGCAAGCCGGTGCGCGAGCGCCTCGCGCATGCGCTGGTGCACGGCATCGACGCGTTCGTCGAGGAGGACACCGAGCAGGCGCGCCAGCAGGCCAGCCGGCCGCTGGACGTGATCGAAGGCCCGCTGATGGCCGGCATGAACGTGGTCGGCGACCTGTTCGGCGCCGGCAAGATGTTCCTGCCGCAGGTGGTGAAGTCGGCGCGGGTGATGAAGAAGGCGGTGGCCTACCTGCTGCCGTACATCGAGGCCGAGAAGCTGCGCACCGGCGACGCCGGCAAGTCCAACGGCAAGATCATCATGGCCACGGTCAAGGGCGACGTGCACGACATCGGCAAGAACATCGTCGGCGTGGTGCTGGCCTGCAACAACTTCGAGGTGGTCGACCTCGGGGTGATGGTGCCGGCGCAGACCATCCTCGACCGCGCGCGCGCCGAGAACGCCGACATCATCGGCCTGTCCGGGCTGATCACGCCGTCGCTGGAGGAGATGACCCACGTCGCCCGCGAGATGCAGCGGCAGGGCTTCCAGACGCCGCTGATGATCGGCGGCGCCACCACCTCGCGCGCGCACACCGCGCTGAAGATCGATCCGCACTACGCCGCGCCGACGGTGTGGGTGAAGGATGCCTCGCGCGCGGTCGGCGTGGCGCAGTCGCTGATCTCGCGCGACCTGCGCGCGGCGTTCGTCGCCGCCAACGACGCCGACTACGCCGAGATCCGCCAGCGCCACAGGAACCGCGGCGACGCCAAGCGGCTGGTGCCGCTGGCCAAGGCGCGCGCGCAGGCGTTCGACGGCGGCTGGGACAGCTACGTGCCGCCCGCGCCGAAGCGGCCCGGCGTGCACGTGCTCGACGACTACCCGCTGGCCGACCTGGTCGAGGTGATCGACTGGACCCCGTTCTTCCAGGCCTGGGAGCTGGCCGGCAAGTTCCCGGCGATCCTCAGCGACGAGATCGTCGGCACCCAGGCCAGCGAGCTGTACCGCGACGCGCGCGCGATGCTGAAGCGGATCGTCGAGGAGAAGTGGCTGACCGCCAAGGCCGTGTTCGGGCTCTGGCCGGCGAACAGCGTCGGCGACGACGTGGAAGTGATCCTTGCGGATCACCGGGATTCGGGATTCGGGATTGGAGATTCGCAAAAGCGGCCCTCCGACCAATCCCGAATCCCGAATCCCCAATCCCGGCTCCTGCATTTTCTCCGCCAGCAGGTCGACAAGCCGGCCGACCGCCCCGATTTCTGCCTGGCCGACTTCATCGCGCCGAAGGACAGCGGCGTGCAGGACTGGATCGGCGCGTTCGCGGTCACCACCGGCATCGGCATCGAGCCGCACGTGGCGCGCTTCGAGGCCGCGCACGACGACTACAACGCGATCCTGCTCAAGGCGCTGGCCGACCGCCTGGCCGAGGCCCTGGCCGAGCGCCTGCACCAGCGCGTGCGCACCGAGTACTGGGGCTACGCCGGCGACGAATCGCTCGGCAACGAGGACCTGATCTCGGAGAAGTACCGCGGCATCCGCCCGGCTCCGGGCTATCCGGCCTGCCCCGAGCACAGCGAGAAGCAGACCCTGTTCGCGCTGCTCGACGCCGGCGCCAACGCCGGGATGACCCTGACCGAGAGTTTCGCGATGCTGCCGACCGCGGCGGTGTCCGGCTACTACTTCAGCCACCCCGGCAGCCAGTACTTCGTGGTCGGCCGCGTGTCCAAGGAACAGGTCGCCGACTACGCCAGGCGCAAGGGCGTGGAACTGGCGCAGGCCGAACGCTGGCTGGCGTCCAACCTCGACTACGACCCGGAGTGAGCCGCCCGCCCCGCTCCACCTCCATCGCCGCACCACGCCTTCCGCAATGACCGCCTCCCCCGCCGCGGCCGCCGTCCCGGTCGTCCGCCTGTCCAGCTTCTACCTGCTCTACTACGCCGCGCTCGGCGGGTTCACACCCTACTGGAGCCTGTTCCTGGCCTCGCGCGGGATGACGGTCACCGCGATCAGCGTGATGATGAGCCTGTGGTACGCCACGCGCGTGGTCGCGCCCAGCGCCTGGACCTCGCTGGCGGCCGCCTCGCCGCGGCCGATCCTGTGGCTGCGGGTCGGCTGCGTGCTGACCACGCTGCTGTTCGCCCTGTTCCTGCTGCCGCTGCCCGATGCCGGGATGTACGCAGCGATGGTCGCGTTCTGCTTCTTCTACAACGCGGTGATGCCGCAGTTCGAGTCGATCACCCTCACCCACCTGGGCAACGACAGCCACCGCTACGGCATGATCCGGGTCTGGGGATCGGTCGGCTTCATCGCGGTGGTGGCCGGCTATGGCTGGCTGCTGGAAGGCGACGGCCACGCCGGCAACGCGTACCTGCTGCCGTGGCTGATGCTGCCGTTGTTCGCGCTGATGACGCTGTCGGCGTTCGCCAACCGCTATGCCCGCCACCTCACCCGCGGCAAGGGCGACGGCCATGGCTTCTGGCAGGTGGTGCGCAAGCCGCCGGTGCTGGCGTTCCTCGTCGCCGCGTTCCTGGAGCAGCTCTCGTTCGGGCCGTACTACACGTTCTTCTCGGTCTACCTGGACGCGCGCGGCTATTCCACCTCGCTGCTCGGCCTACTGTGGACGGTGGGGGTGGTGTTCGAGGTGGCCGTGTTCTTCGCCATCCCGGCGTTCTTCCGGCGCTGGGATGCCAGCTGGATGCTGCTGATCGCGCTGTCCAGCTCGGTGCTGCGCTGGGCCGCGACCGCGTTGTTCGCGGAGAACCTGTCGGTGATGCTGGCGGTGCAGAGCCTGCACGCGCTGGGCTTCGCCGCGTTCTTCGCCTCGGCCATGCAGATGCTGGCCCGCTATTTCCCGGGCGCGCTCAACGGCCACGGCCAGGGCCTGTTCTACGGGTTTTCTTCCGGGCTGGGCGGCGTGCTCGGCGCGCTGATCGCCGGCCAGCTGTGGCGCATCGACGACGGCCCCACCGCGTTCCTCGCCGCCAGCGGCTTCGCCCTGGCGGGCGTGGCGATCGCCTGGATCTGGCTGGCGCGGCCGCTGCTGGC
>DNXT01000282.1 GCA_003505795.1 Lysobacteraceae bacterium
TTCCATCGTCGCCTTGTCCGACTCCAGGGTCACCAGGCTCTGGTCCTTCTTGACCGTATCGCCGACCGCCACCAGCACTTCGATCACCGGGACATCGCTGTAGTCACCGATATCGGGGACAAGTGCTTCCTTGATTTCGGCCATACGGTACTCCGGCAACAAATAGGGAAACTCCTATTGTGGCCGGCTGCGGGCGCAGCGCCAACCATTGCCGCAAAAAACTGCGGCTATGGCATGGCGCTCATTCCGATTTGGCATCGCCGGGTTTCAGTTGCACGTGCAACAGGTCCAGCGGCTGTCCGCCGGGCAGACGATACGCCAGCGCATTGTCGATCTCGTCCAGCTCCTGCATGCGCCGGCACAGCTTCTCCGCCTGCGGCCGCAGCTTGCGCGCCTGTGGCTCGACCAGCTTCTCGACGCGCTCGTCGAGCCCGTCCAGCGAATTCAGCGTCGGCTCCCTGCCGGTGAGCGCGGCCTGCACGGCACCGGCCACCGCGTCGCCGATCAAGCCCGGCAGCACCTCGGCGACCAGGCCGCCGATCCGGTCGTCGATGTCGATCTCGGTGAACTTGCCGGACTTGAAGCTCTGCCGCAGGCCGACGTCCACGCGCGCGCGGATCTCGTCCAGGTCCTTGCGCGTGCGCGCCGGATCGCGGCTGAAGCCGGCGGCGACCTCGCCCAGCGCGGTGAGCGCGATGTCCGCCGCCTGCCGGCCCACGTCCTGCGCGAGCGGGATGATGTCGCGCGTCTGCCGCTCGAACCGGACCAGGCGCGCCGAGTCCTCCGCGCTCAGCTCGACCCAGCGATCGTCGACGAACATCCGGCCCTGGCGCATGACGATGCGCTGCGGGGCGCCCTCGCGGATCAGGATCAGGCTGCGGTCGTTGAGGGTCAGCTCGTAGGGACTTTCGACATCGCAGCGGATGTCTTCGGCCGCGGCGGCGCCGTGCACGGCCAGCCCGATGCCCAGGATCGGAATCGCAAACAGCGGATGTGGCATGGCACGTCTCCCGGCAGTGTCGGCAGCACCATGCCAGCGGCGCGCAACCGGCGCCCGTGCCGGACGCCGGCATGACTTCCGGCCCACCTGGCGCTCAGGACAGGTGCGGCAGCAGCACGCGCCAGGCCTGCTCCAGCGCCTGCAGCGAACGGCCGGCGTTGGCCGGGCTGGTCGAGGGCAGCGCGTACACCGGCAATGCTGCGGCACGCGCGTCGAGCCGCGCGACGACGTGCCGGCGCCAGGCCTGCACGGCGGTGCCGCCATTGCAGGCGATCGCCGCAAGCCGCGGCAGCCGCGGTAGCAGTTCCGGCAGCGGATTGGCGACGATGCTGCCCGGCGCGATCGCCGCATCCAGGCTGCCCGTGCGCGTGCACTGCCCGATCACGTCCCACAGCCCGACGCCGGCGCCGTTCAGGGCGGCGATGCGACGCGGGTAGTCGAGTGCCGCCTCGATGCCGAGCAGACGCGCCATCAGCGGCCAGAAACGGTTGCGCGGATGCGCGTAGTAGCGCGCCTGCGCCAGCGACGCCGCACCCGGCATCGAGCCCAGCACCAGCACGCGGCAGGCCTCGTCCACCTGCGCGGGCAGCCCGTACAGCGTCGTCGCCATCGTCACGGCCGTTGCATGTGGATGAATGACCGAATCGGAAGGATCGCAGTGCTGGCGGCCATCGCGGGAAAGTTCCTGAACAACGGAGATTTTATGCGGACCGGGGTCGGCGGGCATTCATTTCGCCGTCGATAGCGTGTGCGCGGCCCGCAACCAAGGGCCCCACAATAAGAGACAGAGGAGCAACCTCATGCGTTCGATTTCCATCCTGAGCCTGGCCGCCGTTTCCGCACTCGCCATCGCCCCGTCCGCCTTCGCGCAGGACGCCGCCACCGGACAGCAGGACATCTACGGCAACCCGGTCAGCAACGAGACCGCCTCGGGCAAGCATTGGGCGGTGGTCGGCAGCGCCACCGTGCTGCAGCCGAAGGACGACGCGGCGCCGGGCATCAAGAAGCTCGACGGCGACGTCGCGCCGACCATCAGCGCCAGCTACTTCTTCAACGACAACATCGCCGTGGAGCTGTGGGGCGCTGCCGACAAGTTCAACCACCGGGTCAAGGGCGACGCCGGCAAGATCGGCACCGTCGAGCAGCAGCCGCTGGCGCTGAGCGCGCAGTACCACTTCGGCCAGGCCGACAACATCTTCCGTCCGTTCGTCGGCGTCGGCTACTACGAGTCGAACTTCAGCGGCGAGAAGATCGACGGCCTCTCGGCCAGCGGCCAGCACGTCTCGCTCGACGATGCCAAGGGCGCGATCGGCACCGTCGGCGTCGACATGAACATCAACTCCACCTGGTTCGCCCGCGCCGACGCACGCTACATGCACGCGCGTCCGGAGCTGAATGTCGGCGGCGCCGGCACCGGCCAGGACCTGAAGCTGGATCCGTGGACCGTGGGCGTGGGCATCGGCGCGCGCTTCTGACCACGGCCCCGCCCGCGCATCCGCGCAGGCGCACGCCGCACTCCGAACGGCCGCATCCGCGGCCGTTCGTCTTTCGGAACCCGGCAATGCGCGGCCGGGGTAGCGGTTCAGCGGTGCGGCGAGCGGTCGTAGCCGCGATAGCGCTGGTAGTGCCGCCAGCGCCGGCGCAACAGCCACGCATAGGCCAGCGCATAGCCCAGCAGCAGCCCGGCCACCGCCAGCAGGCTGGAGTGGCTGGACCAGCCGTGCGCCGGCC
>DNXT01000281.1 GCA_003505795.1 Lysobacteraceae bacterium
CTGATCGACCTGTCGCTGCGCATGGCCGGGCTGGGCTGGCGCAACGTGCTGTGCGAGACCGCCTTCGTCGCCTGCCGCGACGAGGGCCGGCCGGCCGACGGCGACCTGGATGCGCTGGCCGCGCGCTGGCCGGCATGGCACGCGCGCCTGGCCGGCTTCCTGATGGAGGACGCACTGCGCGAGGAGCGCGCGCAGCTGCAGCGCCTGCACGACGGGCTGCCGCCGCCGAACCCGCAGCGCCCGTTGTTCGCGGGTATGGATCGCTAAGGTGGATCGACCTTCAAGCCCCCATCATGGAATCGATGCATGCCTTCCCCCCGCGTGCGGGGGAAGGTGCCCGCAGGGCGGATGGGGGCAGCTTCCACGCAGGTGCAGGCAGCGCTCGCAGGCCCCGCCCTCATCCGGCGCTGCGCGCCACCTTCTCCCGCACGCGGGAGAAGGATTGCCTGAAGGCCGATTCGGTCCAGGGCCGCAGGGCCGCACCGGCGTGACGGGCCGTAAAGCTTCGCCGGCCTAGAATCCGGCCATCGGTATCCGAAGCGAGAGACGACGTCATGAACGAATCGCTGCCCGTCCCGGTGATGGACGACACCGCCCACCGCGACCTCGCGCGTGCCCATGCCCTGCTGGAAAACCCGGGGCTGGCGGCGCAGCTGGCCAACTTCGTCGGCGCGCCGATCGAGAACCTGATCAACAAGCGCCTGCCGGCTTCGGTCAGCACCCGCATCGACAGCATCAGCCGCCGCGCGCTGCAGCTGTCGCTGCGCTCGGCGCTGTTCACCCTGCGCGACGCGCGGCGCGGACGCGCCGCCACCGGCCGGCACAAGCTCGCGGTGGCGCTGACCGGCGGCGCCGGCGGCTTCTTCGGCCTGCCCGGCCTGGCGCTGGAACTGCCGGTGACCACCACGGTGATGCTGCGCTCGATCGCCGACATCGCCCGCGCCGAAGGCGAGCGCCTGGACGACCCGGAAACCGCGCTGGCCTGCCTGGAGGTGCTCGCCCACGGCGGCCAGAGCCGCAGCGACGACGGCACCGAGTCCGGCTACTTCGCGGTACGCGCGGCGATGGCGCAGCAGGTCAACGCGGCGGCCCGGCACATCGCCGCGCACGGCATCACCCACAAGGGCGGCCCGGCGCTGGTGACGCTGCTGTCGCGGGTGGCGGCCCGGTTCTCGGTCAACGTCGGCGAGAAGGTCGCCGCGCAGGCGGTGCCGTTCGTCGGCGCGGTCGGCGGCGCCACCCTCAACACGCTGTTCATCTCGCACTTCCAGGCGATGGCGCGCGGCCACTTCACCATCCGCCGGCTCGAGCGCCGGTACGGCGAACGCGCGGTGCGCCAGGCCTACGACGCGCTGCCGGCGGCGTGAGCATCGCTCCGGGCCTTCAGCGGCCGACCTTGGCCTCGACGCGCCGGAACACCGCCAGCACCACCACGCACAGCACCGAGACGCCGATGGCGATCACGTAGTTGCCGATGCCGGCGGCGATGCCGATCGCCGCGGCCATCACCAGCGAGCTGGCGGTGGTCAGGCCGTGCACCCGGTCCGAGCGCGCGCTGCGCAGGATCGTGCCGGCGGCGACGAAGCCGACGCTGGCGACCACCGCCTCGATCAGGCGCACCGGGTCGACCTGCAGCAGGTCGCGATAGCGTTCCTGCTGGAAATGCTCGGCCACCACGTCGCCGAGCCCGACGATCAGCGCGGCCGCGCCGGCGATCAGCATGTGCGTGCGCAGGCCGGCGGCGTGCTTGCCCAGCTCGCGCTCGATCCCCAGCACGCCGCCCAGCAGCATCGCCGCCGCCACCCGCAACAGCACCGCAAGGTCCTGGTCCATCGCCCGTTCCGTGTTGCGGCGCGTTCCGCGCCAGGGCAGGCAGCGTTGCAGCCTGCGCGGCGAAGCCGGGTGAAGAACGCCGCGGCCGTCGCCGGCGGCGGCCGGCCACGCCACAATGGCGGCCGTCCTCCCCCGGCCGCCGGCAATGCCCAGCAAGCCCTTCGCCCCCGCCTGCGAACGCAACCGCGACCCGATCCTGGCGGTGCTGCGCACCTGCTTCGCCGATCGGCGCGACGTGCTGGAGATCGGCTCGGGCAGCGGCCAGCACGCGGTGCATTTCGCCGCGGCGATGCCATGGCTGCGCTGGCAGTGCAGCGACCATGCCGCCCGCTTGCCCGGCATCCGCCAATGGCTGGACGAGGCCGCGCTGGCCAACACCCCGGCGCCGGTGGAACTGCAGGCGGTGATCGAGCCGGTGCCGGCGCTGCTGCCGCCACCGCCGCTGCCGCGCGCGGCCGATGGCGCGGCGCGCGGCTACGACGCGGTGTTCAGCGCCAACACCCTGCACATCATGGGCTGGCCGCAGGTGCAGGCGCTGTTCGCCGGGCTGGCCACGCTGATGGGCGAGGACGCGGTGCTGGCGGTGTACGGGCCGTTCAACTACGGCGGCGCCTTCGGCAGCGCCAGCAACCGCGATTTCGACGGCTGGCTGAAGGCGCGCGATCCGGCCTCGGGCATCCGCGACGCCGAGGCGGTGGACGCGGTGGCGGCGGGCGTCGGCCTGCGCCTGGTCGAGGACCATGCGATGCCGGCCAACAACCGCTGCCGGGTTTGGCGGCGCGGGCCATGACGCATCGCCGAACGCCGCGGTAACCGGTCGCCCTGGCCGCCGTCAGCGCGCCGCCGCGCCGGCCTGT
>DNXT01000427.1:0-856 GCA_003505795.1 Lysobacteraceae bacterium
GGCGCGCACGGCGCGGCGGCGCTGCGCATCCGGCCGCGCCCGGCCGGCCACCTGTCCGACCAGAGCCGCATCACCCTGGCCAGCTTCGGCGACGGCCGCGACACCGACGTGGACAAGTGGTCGCTGGAGTATGCGCAGGTGCGCGGACCGCTCTCCTGGCAGGGCGAGTTCAGCGGCGGCGAGTTCGACGACGGCGCGCAGCGCGCGTCGGTGCGCGCCGCCTACGGCTTGGTCAGCTGGTTCGTCACCGGCGAATCGCGCGGCTACGACCGCAGGACCGGCCGCTTCGCACGGATCGGCGACATCGCCCATCGCCACGGCGCGTTCGAGCTGGCATTGCGCTACGAGCGCATGTGGGGCGAGCAGCACTACGCCGGCCAGCCGGCCCTGATCGACGCGGCGACCGGGTCGTGGACGCTCGGCGCCAACTGGTACCTGAAGCCGAACCTGCGGCTGATGCTCGACCTGATCGACAGCCGCAACCGCGACCGCCTGGCGCGGACGACGCTCGACCACACCCGCGCGCTGACCGGCCGCTTCCAGTACGACTTCTGAGAAGCCCCTCCCGCAGCAACCGCCTCCCCCACGCAACGCCCGAGGAACCCGCCCATGCTGACCGCGCTCGGCTTCGGAATGGTCGTCACCTTCATGTACCTGATCATGAGCAAGCGGCTGTCGCCGCTGGTCGCGCTGATCACGGTGCCGATCGTCTTCGCGCTGCTCGGCGGCTTCGGCACCGGCATCAACGAGATGATGCTCGAAGGCATCAAGAAGATCGCGCCGACCGGCGTGATGCTGATGTTCGCGATCCTCTACTTCGGGGTGATGATCGATGCCGGCCTGTTCGATCCGCTGG
>DNXT01000427.1:1050-3019 GCA_003505795.1 Lysobacteraceae bacterium
GGCCTGTTCGATCCGCTGGTGCGGCGCATCCTGCGCCTGGTCAGGGGCGACCCGATGAAGATCGTGGTGGGCACCGCGATCCTGGCGCTGCTGATCTCGCTCGACGGCGACGGCTCGACCACCTACATGATCACCGTGTCGGCGATGCTGCCGCTGTACCGGCGGCTGGGCATGAACGCCCTCAACATGACCTGCGTGACCATCCTCGCCGGCGGGGTGATGAACCTGACCCCGTGGGGCGGCCCGACCGCGCGCGCCGCCACCGCCCTGCACGTCGATCCGGCCGAGGTGTTCATCCCGCTGGTGCCGGCGATGGCGCTGTCGATCGCCGGCATCCTGGCGCTGGCCTGGTGGCTGGGCCTGCAGGAACGGCGCCGGCTCGGCGTGGTGAAGCTGCCCGGCGGCGGCAACTGGATGGACGCCAGCGTGTCCGACGACGGCGATGCGCTGCCGACCGTGGAAGACGCCGAGGACATCAAGCGGCCGAAGCTGCTGTGGGTAAACTTCGCCCTGACCCTGGCGCTGATGGCCGCGCTGGTGATCGGCGTGCTGCCGATGCCGGTGCTGTTCATGATCGGCTTCGCGATCGCGCTGGTGATCAACTATCCCGAACTGGCCGAGCAGCGCCGCCGCGTGGTCAACCACGCCGGCAACGTGCTGTCGGTGGTGTCGCTGATCTTCGCTGCCGGCATCTTCACCGGGATCCTCTCCAACACCGGCATGGTCGAGGCGATGTCGCGCAGCTTCCTGGCGGTGATCCCGGACGCATGGGGGCCGTACCTGGCTGCGATCACCGCGGTGGCGAGCATGCCGTTCACCTTCTTCATGTCCAACGACGCCTTCTATTTCGGCGTGCTGCCGATCCTGTCCGAGGCCGCCGGCCAGTACGGCATCACCCCGGTGGAGATGGCGCGCGCCTCGCTGGCCGGGCAGCCGGTGCACCTGCTCAGCCCGCTGGTGCCGTCCACCTACCTGCTGTGCGGGCTGGCCAAGGTCGATTTCGCCGACCACCAGCGCTTCACCCTGAAGTGGGCGGTGCTGGTCTCGCTGCTGCTGATGGGCGGCGGGCTGCTGTTCGGCCTGTTCCCGCTGGCGCGCTGACCGCCGCCCGGGAACGGGGAATCGCGGAGGCGGTTCGCGCCCTGCCCATTCTCCGTTCCCGATTCCCCATTCCCGACTCCGAAGGAGTTCCACCATGACTCTCCGCATCGCATACGTCACCAGCGGCATGGGCAGCGTGGGTACCGCGATCTGCCGCAAGCTCGCCCGCAGCGGCCACACCGTGGTCGCCGGCTGCGGCCCCAACTCGCCGCGCAAGGCGGCGTGGCTGCACGAGCAGCGCGAGCTCGGCTTCGATTTCGTCGCGTCCGAAGGCAACGCCGCCGACTGGGATTCGACCGTGGCCGCCTTCGCCAAGGTCCGCGCCGAGGTCGGCGAGATCGACGTGCTGGTCAACAACGCCGGCGGCAGCCGCGACATGCTGTTCCGGCAGATGGCCCGCGAGGACTGGCAGGCGGTGATCGACAGCAACCTCAATGCGCTGTTCAACATCACCAAGCAGGTGGTCGACGGCATGGCGCAGCGCGGCTGGGGCCGGATCGTCAACATCGGCTCGGTCAGCGCGCAGAAGGGCCACGTCGGCCAGATCAACTACGCCACCGCCAAGGCGGCGATGCACGGTTTCACCCGCGCGCTCGCGCAGGAGGTCGCCTCGCGCGGGGTCACCGTCAACACCGTCTCGCCCGGCTACATCGCCAGCGCGGCGATCAGCGGCTTCCCGCCGGACGTGCTCGACCGCCTGGCCACCTCGGTGCCGGCGCGACGCCTGGGTCGGCCGGAAGAAGTGGCCGGCCTGTGCGCGTGGCTGGCGTCGGACGAGGCGGCCTACGTCACCGGGGCCGACTATCCGGTCAACGGCGGGCTCTACATGGGTTGAGGCGGCAACTGCAGGAGCGACTGAAGTCGCTCC
>DNXT01000487.1:0-2837 GCA_003505795.1 Lysobacteraceae bacterium
CGCGCAGCGCCTGCGGACCGGCGGCCATCGCGGCTATTGCCCCGGCTCCTGGAAGGCATGGCCGGCGGCTCGCAGTTGCTTCGGCAGCGGGTCCGGCGCCGGCTGCGACGGATCGATGCAGGGGGCGAATCGCTCGGGCGACATGACGTTGCTCCTTGGATCGGAAGGACGGCCGGGCCTGCCGGCGGACGCAGCGGGCACGGCTCAGCCCTGGCCCGCCAGTATCACCGAGGCTTCCGTGGTCAGGGTCAGGGAGGTGAAGGTCTCTTCGAAGTAGAACTGCACGTGGGTGTCGGTATGGCCGAGGTAGCCGATCGAGAGATCCTGCCCCAGGTGCAGCTCGAAGTCGCCGCCGCGCGTGGTCAGGACCACGCCGCCCTTGATCGCCGGCGCCCAGATGATTTCGCCGTCGACCAGCGCCCGCACGTCCTTGAGCACCGGGTAGCTGTCCGCCGGCGCGCCGCCCAGGCGGGTATAGGCCTCCTCGCCCAGCAGCAGGACGTAGGGCCCCTCCACGCCGGCGTCGCGCAGCGTGCTCACCGCGAACGCGACCGCGGCCGGATACTCCTTCACGTCCGCCGGCAGCGCCAGCGCCGGGTTGCTGCTGGCGTGGCGGATCCCGGGAATTCCCGCCGCCTCGTAGCCCTCGAACACCGCGCGGTCCTCGGCGAAGGCGATCCTGCGCGCGGCGTCCTTCAGCGGCTGCAGGTCGGGATCGTTGGCACCACGGTCCACCGAGTCGATGGCCTGGCGCGAGAGTTCGAACGGCGCGCGCAGCTGCACCAGCGCCTTGACCTGGTGCTGCATCGACAGCACGCCTTCGGACGGCGCCTCCAGCGCACGCAGGTGGCCGGTGCCCACCGCGGCATGGTCGGGGCCCTTCGGGCCGATCACGTCCACCACCCGGCGCGCGGACAGGTGGCGCTTGAGCGTACGCGCGGCTTCCTGTTCGATCTGCCGCCACGCGCCGGCGGAGACCGGGGCGAGTTCTCGATGAAGATTGTTCATGACCGTGGGTCTCCTTTCAGGGAACGGATGCCGAGCGAACCGTCGCCCGCGGTGCCGGCGGCATCCTGCCCGGAGGGCGCGCCGGCGCCGTCCGCGCCGACCGCCATCGTCGGGGCCTGCTCGAGGAACTCGGCGGAGGGGGCGAAGAACAGCGCGCCGGTGACCGCCTTGCTGAAGTCGAGCAGGCGGTCGTAGTTCCCCGGCGGATCGCCGACGAACATGTTCTGCAGCATCTTCTCGATCCGCGCGGGCGAGCACGCGTAGCCGATGAAGTAGGTGCCGAACTCCCCCTTGGCGGTATCGCCGAAGGGCATGTTGTCGCGCAGGATTTCCAGCGGCTGGCCGTTCTCGTCGGTGATGCTGGTCAATACGTTGTGCGCGTAGGGCGCCTTGGCCGAATCCGCCGTTTCGATGTTGGACTGCTTGGCCCTGCCGATGATCCTTTCCTGCTCGGCCTCGGGCACGGCATTCCAGGCGCGCAGGTCGTGCAGGTACTTCTGGATCAGCACGTAGCTGCCGCCGGCGAAGGCGGGATCCTCGTCGCCGACGATGGTGGCGTCGATCGCGGCCTGGGCCACGGGATTCTCGGTCCCGTCCACGAAACCGATCAGGTCGCGGTTGTCGAAATAGCCGAAGCCCTGCACCTCGTCGGCGCTGGCGATGGAGTCGCCGAGCCGGGAGCTGATGTGGCTGACCAGTTCGAAGCAAAGGTCCATCCTGCCGGCGCGGACGTGGAACAGCAGGTCGGCGGGCGTCGACACGGCGTGGTGCCGGCCGACGATCTCGCCGAAGGGGTGCAGCTCCCTGGGCCTGGGCGTGCCGAAGATCCAGTCCCAGGCGTCCGAGCCGAACGCGGTGATGCAGGTGAGCCCGCCGTCGGGCTCGCGGGACCCCACTGCACGCACGAGCCCGGCCATGTCGCCGCACAGCTCGCGGCACGCCGCCGCCTGGGCGGGGCCGGGCTTCAGCACGACGACCAGAAAGATGGCGGCGCGCGTCACCTTGGCCGTGACTTGCTGGGAAACGATGGATTGCACTTCGGCTCCTGGCTCGGTTTTGGCGCTTGGATGGTGTGGGCCTGCGCTCGCGCGCCGGAACGAGTGCGGACGCCGCATCCGCCGATGCTGTCCGGATCGCCAAGGACCGGTCGTCGCCGGGCATCGCGACGGCGGCTTTCCCGGTGCGGCCCGCGCGTGCCGCTCGGACTCGGGCATGCGGTGCGTCGCGACGATCCGGAGGCGATCGACTCGACGCGGACATCGCGCCATCGCGCATCCATCCGGAACACGCAGTGGGGCGGAGGATAGCGGGTTTCAATCCCGATCGGTAAGCGTTTCCGCGTTCGCCGATGTCGCGTTGCGGCGCAGGACAGAATGTCATGATGGTCCGGACATTCTGTCCGCGCGAAGGTTCTACCATTGACGATGCTTTCCATCCCATCGGCGGCGTACGCATGCGGTGGATGGCCGTCGCCTGCTTGCGGGCGCTCCGCAGCGGCGCGGAAACGCGCTGCGGACGAAGGCAGTGCAGACGCATGGATCGTGGCCGCAGCATCATTTCGGCGAGAACACCTGAGGAGCGCGATGCCGGGAATAGACGAAAGCCTGGGTTTCTACCCGCTGCGGATCGCGGTGCTGACGGTTTCCGACACCAGGACCGAGCAGACCGACGGTTCCGGTACGCTGCTGGTCAACCGGCTGCGCGACGCCGGCCATGAACTGGCCGACCGGGCGATCGTGCGCGACGATGTGGACCAGATCCGGACGATGGTGCAGGAATGGGTGGACGACAGGCAGATCGACGTGATCATCACCACCGGCGGCACCGGC
>DNXT01000487.1:3118-3698 GCA_003505795.1 Lysobacteraceae bacterium
CTTCGTGTTCTGCCTGCCGGGTTCGGCGGGGGCATGCCGCGATGGCTGGGACAAGGTGCTGGCGTTCGAGCTCGACAGCCGCCACCGGCCGTGTTCGATCGCCGGGCAGATCCCGCGGCTGCGCGGCGTCTGTCCATGACGCCGGCCATGCCCGGGAACGGAGGCGGCCGCCGATGATCGATTTCGATGCCGCCTGCTCGCTGATCGGCGCATTGCCCGACCGGGTCGGCACCGAGCCCGTGCCGACGGCGCGCGCCGCCGGCCGGGTGCTCGCGCGCGACGTGGTCGCCGGACTGGACATGCCGCGCCACGCGGTTTCGGCGATGGACGGCTATGCGGTGCGCGATGCCGACTTGGCGCGGCTGCCGGCAAGGCTGGCGGTGGCCGGGGTGGCGTTCGCCGGCCAGGAGCCGCTGCCGGAGGTGGCGCCGGGTTGCTGCGTGCGCGTGTTCACCGGCGCGCGGATACCCGAAGGTTTCGACCGGGTGGTGGTCCAGGAAGACGTGCGCGAGCAGGGCCCGGACGCCGTGTTCGAGGCGCCGCTGGCGCCGAAGCGCCATATCCGCGCCGCGGCGTCGGA
>DNXT01000192.1 GCA_003505795.1 Lysobacteraceae bacterium
GTGGTCTTGCCGGCGCCGTTGGGACCGAGCAGGCCGGTGATCTGGCCGTCGGCGGCGCTGAAGCTGACCCCGTCGACCGCCTTCACCAGGCCGGTCTTGGTCTTGAACGATTTGTGCAGGTCGTCGGCCGTGATCATGCGGCGACCTCCGTGCGGGCGATCCGGTCGTGGCTCATGGTTCCCATCCGTTGAACGAGGTGAACGCGGGCACGCTGGTCAGCGTGCCGACGCAGGCGACGTCGAGCGACCTGGCGTCGCCGTTGTCGATGAACTGGCCCATCAGCTTGGGGATGCAGCCGGCGGCCATCACGTTGTGGCCCTGCCCCGGCGCGACCACGTGGCGGCCGTTGGGCAGGTCGCGCAGCACCTGCTCGGCGTAGCGCGGCGGGGTCACCGGATCCAGCTGCCCGGACAGCAGCAGCACCGGCAGCGGCGACTTCAGCGGCGCGGTGAAGCCGGCCGGCCGGGCGCCGGTCGGCCACCGCGGGCACGCGGCAAAGAACATGCGCGCCACGTCCGGCCCCAGCAGCGTGCCCTGCGCGCCGTCCGGCGCGCGGTAGCGGTCGGCGTCCTCGGCGCAGATCACCGACCACTGCATGGCGCGGTTCATCTGCCCGCCCATCTGCCGGCTGGCCAGTTCGACCATCGACATCAGCGGCGCGTAGCGGCCATGCGCAGCCTCGTCGAGGGTGAGCGGCAGCAGCGACGCGGTCTGCGGCGCGTAGGAGAACGCGAACGCCAGGCTGGTCACGCTGTCGGCGGTGATCGTGCCGTGCGCGACCTCGCCGGTACCGGGGCTGCGGTACTCGACCTCGACCGGCGCCTGGCGCAACCGCTGCATCACCGTGCGCAGCTGTTCGCGGGTGTCGGTCGGGAAGCGCCGGGCGCAGGCCGGCGTCTCGCGGCACTGCTCGGACTGCAGCCGGATCGCGTCCTCGAAGGTGCCGGCGAACTCGCCGCCGACCACCAGGTCGTTCGGCGCCACGCCGTCGAGCACCAGCGCGCGCGCATGCGCCGGATAGCGCTTGGCGTACTGCTGCGCGACGCGGGTGCCGTAGGACACGCCGATCAGGTTGATCCGCTCCACGCCGAGTGCGGCGCGCACCGCATCCAGGTCGGCGATCGCCTCGGTGGTGGTGTAGTAGCGCGGATCGGCCCTGCCCTGCAGCGATGCGGCGCAGCGCCGGGCGTAGTCGGCCAGCGCCTCCACCGAGGCCTGCTGCTCGTCCGGCTCGGCCAGCGGCTTGCCCTGGGCATCGGTGCAGGCCAGCGGGTGCGAGCCGCCGGTGCCGCGCTGGTCGACCAGGAAGATGTCGCGCTTGCGCCGCACCTCGCGCAGCGCCGCCTCGACCAGGCTGGCGGACTCGGTCGCCGACTGGCCGGGGCCGCCGGCAATGAAGAACACCGGCTCGGCGTCGGCGCTGGCGTCGCTGCCGGCCTCCAGCCAGGCGATCTTCAGCGCGATCCGGCGCCGGTCCGGCGCCGCCGGGTTCTCCGCCACCTGCAGCTGCGCGCATTGCGCCTGCACGTTGCCGGAGGCGACCGGACTGGTCAGCGTGCACGGCTGGAATCGCAGCGTCCCGTAGCTGCGCCCGCTGTCCTGCGATGCCGGCGGCGCACTGTCCGCGGCCAGCGCCGGCCGCGACGGCGGGGCATGCGCCTTCCAGTAGCGATGGCCGACCACGGCCGCCACCACCAGCACTGCCAGGACGATCCTGATTTTCTTGGACATCTCCCGCGTTCCCTTTCTGCTGAATCCGTTATGACGATGACGTACGGCCGCCGCGGTTGTGACCGTGACGCGCGCCGCCGGTCAGGCAGCGCCGTCGTACAGGAAGATCCGCTCGATCGGTTGGCCGAACAGCGCCGCGATGCGGAACGCCAGCGGCAGGCTCGGATCGTACTTGCCGGTCTCCAGCGCGTTGACGGTCTGCCGCGACACCGCCAGGCGCTCGGCCAGTTCGCCCTGCGACCAGCCGCTGGCCTCGCGCAGCTCGCGCATGCGGTTGTTCACGCGTAGCGCCTGGCGATGACCAGCTTGACGATGCCGTAGCTGGCGCACAGCGCCGGGAACACCCACAGCATCGCCGCCGTGGCCGGCACCGCGATCACGCCGGCCGACTGCAGGAAGCCGGCGGTCATGTAGACCGCCGCGACCAGCCCGGCGGCGATCGATACCGATTCCAGCTCGATCCGGCGCTGCATCTCGTCGGCATCGCGCACGTAGCGCGCGACCGCGCGGATCACCAGCATCACCAGCACTGCCGGCAGCAGCGCCACCAGCACCCGCAGCCAGCGCGCGTCGACCGCGTCGAGCAGCTGCTTCCAGACCAGCATCACCACCACGTAGGCCGCCATCGGCGGCACGAAGTCGCGGTAGTACTGCCGGCTCAGCGCGGCCGGGGCGCTGTCGCGCAGCGACGCCGGCGCCCACCACATCATCAGCGCCGCCAGCAGCGCACCGACCCCGACCCCGACCAGGCCGCTGCCGTAGGGGTGGCCCCACCCCAGCCGGCGACCGGCCGTGCCGAGCAGCAGCGCCAGCACGGCGACCCCGAACATGAGCATGGCACCGCGCCGGCAGCGCCTCATCGGCCACGCTCCTTCAGCGCCGTGCCGAGCGCCAGCCCGAGCAGAGCCATGCCCGCACCGAGCATCGCCGGCTGGCGCACGCCGCACGCCAGCAAGGCCAGCCCGCAGCTGAAGAGCGGCAGGACCGGAGGCCGGCACAGCGTGCGGAGTTTCATGCGGATACCTGTCAAGGTTGCTTGACATCGACGATACGGAGCGATCGACCGGGTTGTCAAGCGAGCTTTACAGGCCAGCCATGCTCGGCCAAGGAGTGGCCCCGCGATTCGCTCGCCCCGGATCAGTGGCGACATACACCTGCAAGCTGTCGGCCCGGTTCGAACAGCACCGCGAAGTGGGGCGAGAGCCATCGCCACGTTCTTCCCTGCATCCCGCAGCTCAGCCGCGGGGCGATCCAGCATTCCCACCCCGCAAGCGGATCGAGATCGCCGCGCCCACCGCCGCCGAAACGCAGCCGATCAGGAAGACGCTGTCGTAGCCGGCCCGATCGGCCAGCAGGCCGGCCAGGGGCCCGGTCAGTCCGTAGGCCAGGTCCTGGAATGCCGCGTATCCGCCCAGCGCGGCGCCGCGCAGCGGCGGCTCCACGCGCTGCACGACTTCCCGGCCCATTGCCGGGAAGACCAGCGAGCAGCCGAGCCCGGTCATGAACGCACCGACGAACGCCAGCGCCGGGGTGGGGGCGGTCCAGATCAATGCCTGCCCGATCGCCTCGACCAGCAGCGATCCGATCGCCACCGGCAGGCCGCCCAGGCGATCGGGCAGGTGTCCCAGGCACAGGCGGACCAGCACGAATCCGCTGCCGAATGCGGTCAGGCCGAGTCCTGCATGGTCCCAGCCGCGCTGCAGGAAGTGGAGGACGAAGAACGCACCGATGGCGGCGAAGCCGATGCCCTGGAGGCAGACGACCGTGCCGTACGGCCAGACCTTGCCGGCCACGCTCCACAACGACGGACGCACTGCCGGCCGGGGATGCGGCGCGATGCCCTCGACGCGCGCGATCGCCAGCAGGCCCAGGCAGGGCAACAGCGCACTGACCGCCATCGTCCCGGCGAAGCCGAGCCGTTCCAGCAACGCCAGTCCCATCGGTCCGCCGACGGCCAGCGCGGCGTAGATCGCGGTGCCGATCAGCGCCAGCACCTTGCCCGAATGCGCGGGACCGACGATGCCCACGCCCCAGGCGATCACGCCGACGCCGACCAGGCTTTCGCCGAGGCCCAGCAACAGGCGCCCGGCCAGCAGGACCGGGAAAGCCGTTGCGGGCGCGAGTGCGGGCAACCCCGAAACCGATGCCAGCAACCCGCCTGCGACGTACAACGCGAGTCCGCGCACCACCGCCGGCTTGGCGCCGCGGTGGTCCGACAGGTTGCCCGCGTAGCCGCGGGTGACGACGGTGGCGAGGAAGGCGATGCCGACGGCCAGGCCGGCCCAGCCGTTCCCGAGCCCCAGTACCTGGGTCACCTGCAACGGCAGGACCGGGAGGGGAATGGCGACACACAGATAGGACCCGAAGAGGATGACGGTCAGCAGCAGAAGCCGCTTCTGCGCTGGATCGCGTAGCGATGCAAAGGACATGGATGCTCCAAGGCGGTGGATCGGGCGACACGGGTGCCCGTGCCGCGCGGCGGTTTTTTCGGCAATCGGATGCGTGCGACGCGGCAGGGCGCGGGCGCGCGGGTGCTACGGATGCGGCAGGAGGGAGCCACGAGGAAGCCGCGTCGGCAACGCGGACCGCCGCTCGCCTCGCCGGGGCGCGCACCGGTTCCAGGGCGGTCCTGCCGCAAGGCCGTGCGAGCGTGCGGTGCAGCCACGCGCATGCGGCGTCCGGATCCGTTTCGATGCGGACCGCAGCCATGGCGATGCCGATCCAGGGCGTCGCCGAGCGCCGCCCTCGTCGTTGCCCTCGCCTCCCGCAGCCACCTTCCCGGACGGACCGGCTTTCCTGCGGCCCGGCGGTGCGCGCTCAGCCGACGTAATAGCCGGGCTGGTCGAGATCGGTGAGCAGGTCCGGGCCGCTGGGCGTCCAGCCCAGCAACGCGCGCGTGCCTGCGCTGGATACGGCCATGTCCGCGCCCGCCATGCCGGCGAACCAGCCGAAGTGCTCGCGCCCGCGCGATACGACCGGCAGGTCGAGGCGGCGGCCGATCGCCTCGGCAATGGCCTTGAACGGGACCGCCTCGTCCGCGACCGCGTGGTAGACGGAGGCGGTCGCGCCGTGCTCGAGCGCGAGCCGGTAGACCCGCGCCGCGTCCTGCCGATGCACGCCGGACCAGTGGTTATCGCCCTGGTCCAGATAGGCCGACACGCCTTTCTCGCGCGCCAGGCGGATCAGCAACGGGACGAAGCCATGGTCGCCGAGGCCGTGCACCGAAGGCGCGAGCCGGACCGTGGCGGCGCGCAGGCCGCGCTCGGCCAGCGCGCGTGCGGCGTGCTCGGATTGGCGCGGCGCGGCCGGGTTCGGAAGATCGGCCTCGCGTGCGCCCCGCGCCAGTCCGGACAGGCCCGAGGTGACGAGCAGCGGCCGGTTCGATCCTTCCAGCCCCTGCCCCAGCGCCTCGATCACGCGGCGGTCCTGCGCGCAGTTCTCGGCGAACCTGGAGAAGTCGTGGTTGAACGCGGTGTGGATGACGGCGTCGGCATCCGATGCGGCGCGGCGCAGGACGTCGAGGTCGTCGAGCGTGCCGCGGATCGCGCCGGCGCCGGCCGCGGCAAGCGCCGCCGCTTTCTGCTCGGAGCGGGCCAGGCCGCTCACCCGGTGGCCGGCACCGATCAGTTCGTGGACGACGGCGGAGCCGACCCAGCCGGTGGCGCCGGTGACGAATACATGCATGTTCTGGACTCCTGGGTATTTGCCGGAGGATCAACCGATCCGCATCGACAGTTCGACGTCTTCGGCGAACGCAATGGACAGATAGCCGCTATCGGGCGCGCGCACGCGCGCCAGGTAGTCGGGACAGTAATCGGCGTTGTCGGCGACGATCAGCGCACCTGGCCTGAGCCGGGGCTCGAGCAGGTCCAGCACGTCGCCGTAGAGCGCCTTGGCGCCGTCGAGCAGCACCAGGTCGACCGAGGCCGGCAGATCGACGCCCAGCGTCTTCAACGCGTCGCCCTCGCGCACCTCGACCAGGTCGTCCAGCCCGCCGGCGGCCAGGTGCTCGCGCGCCCGCGCCACCTTGGACGGTTCGAACTCGCTGCTGATCAGGCGCCCGCCGCCGTTGTCGCGCAGCGCCGCCGCCAGGTGCAGGGTCGAGATGCCGAACGAGGTGCCGAACTCGACGATGTTCCGCGCGCGCGTGCTCCGCGCCAGCAGGTAGAGCAATGCGCCGGTCTCGCGCGAGACCGGCAGCCACAGGTCCTTCATGCGTCCGTAGAACTGCAGGTACTCGGTCTTGCTGCGCATCAGCCGTGCGCGTTCTTCGCGTGGAATGTCGGCCAGCGCCGGGCTCGTCGCCGCGTCGGCCTGTTCGAACAGGCGCTCCAGCAGGGGCGCCAGCGGCGCGGTGGTCAGTGTGGTCATCAGGGGCCTCGATCGGATGTTGAGCGCGGGGTCGTGCCCGCCTAGAATGCGATTGATTCGTCGCGTTGAAAGAATACGACCGATCCATCGCATTCACTATTCGCATTCGCTTCCCACCCCTCCCAGCGCCATGGCCACTCCTCGAACCCCGCAGATTTCCTCGCGAAAACAGCCGCGCCAGGCCCGCTCGACCGAGCTGGTGGCGGTGATCCTGGAGGCTGCAGCTCAGGTTCTGGCCCAGGAAGGCGCGTCCCGCTTCACCACCGCCCGGGTGGCCGAGCGCGCCGGCGTCAGCATCGGCTCGCTGTACCAGTATTTCCCCAACAAGGCCGCGATCCTGTTCCGCCTGCAGGCCGACGAGTGGGGCCAGACCACGCAGATGCTGCGCCGCATTCTCGAGGATGCCGGCAGGCCGCCGCTCGAACGGCTCCGCGCCCTGGTCCACGCCTTCGTCCGCTCGGAGTGCGAAGAGGCCGAGATGCGGGTGGCGCTCAATGATGCAGCGCCGCTCTACCGCGACGCGCCGGAGGCACGCGCGGCACGCGCATCGGGCGAGCAGACGGTGCAGGCTTTCATGCGGGAGGCGTTGCCCGATGCAGCGCCGGCAACACGCGCGCTGGCGGGCGAGCTGATCACCACCACGCTCAGCACGGTGGGGAAGCAGTTCTCCGGAACGTCGCCGACAGCCGCGCAGATCAAGGTCTATTCCGATGCCATGGCCGACATGTTCTGCGCCTACCTCGAGGGGCTCGCCCGCGGACGCGACCGGCCGGTTGGATCGGCAACCGGAAACAAGCGCTGATCGGAGCATGTCCCGCGCGCCGGCGAACGCCGCGCGCGCCCGGGGATCCGCTGCCAGGAGGCTATTTGCTGCTGACGTACTTCTCGCGGCGGATCTGCGCGCCCGGCAGCCCGGCGCCCTTCAGCGCCGCGAAGCAGGCATCGACCATGTCCGGATTGCCGCACAGGTAGGCGATGTCGCCGGCCGGGTCCGGCGCGAACTCGGGCAGGAACTGCTGCACGTAGCCATGGCGCACGTCCGGATGCGGGTCGGCCGGCAGCGCGCGCGAGAAGCACGGCACGTAGCGGAAGCCCGGATGGGCGTCGGCGAAGGCGCGGAAGTCGTCGCCGTACAGCAGTTCGTCGGGGCCGCGCGCGCCCTGCAGCAGCACCACCTCGAGGCCGCGCCCGCGCATCGCCGTCTCCAGCAGCGGCAGCATCGAGCGGTATGGGGTGACGCCGGTGCCGGTGGCGATCAGCAGGTAGCGCCGGTTGTGGTCGCCGGGCAGCAGGCAGAAGCGGCCGTACGGACCGCTGGCGCTGAGCCGGCCGCCGATCTCCAGGCCCTCGAACAACGCGGTGGCGGCGCCGCCGGGCACGAAGCTGACCGCGATATCCACCGCCTCGCCCGGGCCCAGCGCGTGGTCGTGGATGGTCGCCAGCGAATAGCTGCGCTTGGTCTCGGTGCCGTCGGCGTAGTGGAAATGCACCTGGATGAACTGGCCGGGCTGGAAATCCAGCGGCTGGCCGTCATCGCGGACGAACCGGTAGTGGCCGACCGTGGGCGCGAGCATGCGGCGGTCGACGAGCTTGATCGGGAATTGGACGGGCACGAGCGGGTTGGGACAGTCTGTTTCCGGGGCCGGGCCCGCGTGGGCTCCTATAATAACGGCTGCATTCTGGCTGCGTCGTCAAACCGGCGCGAAGGTACCTGATTGAACCCGGCCACCACCCCCGCGCCCGCGCTGCGCGTGCGCGACCTGCGCAAGACCTACGACAACGGCACCCAGGCCCTGAAGGGGGTGTCGCTGGACGTCGAACCCGGCGACTTCTTCGCCCTGCTCGGCCCCAACGGCGCCGGCAAGTCGACCCTGATCGGCATCGTCTCCTCGCTGGTGAACCTGAGCGAGGGTTCGGTCGAGGTGTTCGGCACCGACCTCACCGCCCGGCGCAGCGACGCGATGCGGCTGATCGGGCTGGTGCCGCAGGAGATCAACTTCAACCTGTTCGAGAAGCCGTTCGACATCCTGGTCAACTACGCCGGCTTCTACGGCATGCCGCGCGAGGAAGCCGGCCGGCTGGCCGAGATCGAGCTCAAGCGCGCGCACCTGTGGGAGAAGGCCCAGGTGATGAGCCGCACCCTGTCCGGCGGCATGAAGCGCCGGCTGATGATCGCCCGCGCGATGATGACCCGGCCGAAGCTGCTGATCCTGGACGAGCCCACCGCCGGCGTGGACATCGAGATCCGCCGCGACATGTGGCGCGTGCTCAAGGAGATCAACGCCGCCGGCACCACCATCATCCTGACCACCCACTACCTGGAAGAGGCCGAGAGCCTCTGCCGCAACCTGGCGATCATCAACCACGGCCGCATCGTCGAGCAGGGCCCGATGCGCACGCTGCTGGCCAAGCTCGACGTGGAGGGCTTCCTGTTCGACATCGACGGCGAGCTGCCGGCGCAGCTGCCGGCGATCGAAGGCACCACCCTGACGGCGATCGACGGCCACACCCTGGACCTGGACATGCCGCGCGCGATGGACCTCAACCGCGTGTTCGACGCGCTCAACGCCGCCGGCATCCGGGTGCGCTCGATGCGCACCAAGAGCAACCGCCTGGAGGAGCTGTTCGTGCGGCTGACGGGTGAAAACCGGGATGACCCGCCGTTCGGCGGCGGGAAGCCGGGATTCGGGATTGGAGATTCGCAAAAGCAGTCCGCCGCCCCCTGATCCCTTGCATCGACATCCAATGAACACAACTACGAACCCCGAATCCCGAATCCCGAATCCCGGCGCGGACAGGCGCAACCTGACCGCGCTGGGCACCATCGTGCGCCGCGAGGTGCAGCGCATCCTGCGCATCTGGGGCCAGACCCTGGTGCCGCCGGCGATCACCATGACCCTGTACTTCCTGATCTTCGGCGGCCTGATCGGCTCCAAGGTCGGCGACATGGGCGGCTACAGCTACATGCAGTTCATCGTGCCGGGCCTGGTGATGATGAGCGTGATCCAGAACAGCTACGGCAACATCTCCTCCTCGTTCTTCGGCGCCAAGTTCGGCCGCCATGTCGAGGAACTGCTGGTCAGCCCGATGCCGAACTGGGTGATCCTGTGGGGCTACGTCGCCGGCGCGGTGCTGCGCGGGGTGATGGTCGGGGTAATCGTGCTGATCATCGCGATGTTCTTCACCCCGGTGCGCATCCCGCACCCGCTGGTGACCCTGACCACGGTGCTGCTGGGCGCGACGATCTTCTCGCTGGCCGGCTTCGTCAACGCGGTGTACGCGAAGAAGTTCGACGACGTGGCGATCGTGCCGACCTTCATCCTGACCCCGCTGACCTACCTGGGCGGCGTGTTCTATTCGGTCACGCTGCTGCCGACCTGGGCCGAGGCCGCCACCCACGCCAACCCGATCTTCTACATGGTCAACGCGTTCCGCTACGGCCTGCTCGGCAGTTCCGACGTGCCGCTGTGGGTCGCCTACGCGCTGATGCTCGGCTTCGTCGCGGTGCTGAGCGCACTGGCGCTGTGGCTGCTGCGGCGCGGGGTGGGCCTGCGCAGCTGAGCGGGTTCGCGCCGCTGCCCTGGGTTCGCGCGGGCGCGGCACCCGCCGCCTCGGGCCTCGATCACGGCGAGAGAACGTCGGGACCGAGGGCCGTTCCACACTGCCATTGAAACGACGAAGAGACTGACATGCGCATCCTGATCCTCGGCGCCGGCGGGACCGGCGGCTACTTCGGCGGACGCCTGGCCCAGGCCGGCGTCGACGTGACCTTCCTGGTGCGCCCGGCGCGCGCGGCGCAGCTCGACGCGCACGGCCTGCAGATCCGCAGCCCGCT
>DNXT01000430.1 GCA_003505795.1 Lysobacteraceae bacterium
TTTATGTTTTTTTTTTTTTTTAATGATACGGCGACCACCGAGATCTACACCGGATTTACACTCTTTCCCTACACGACGCTCTTCCGATCTCGCTGCAACGCGACCATGCCGGCGCGGCCGGCGGCCTCGACCTGGGCGGCCTGCTGGGCTCGGTGCTCGGCGGCGGCACGACGCCGCAGACCGACGGCGCCGGCATCCTCGGCCACATCTTCGGCGGCAGCGCGCCGCAGGCCGCCAGCGGCCTGGGCCAGGCCACGGGGCTGGACAGCGGCAAGTCCGGGCAGTTGCTGCAGATCCTCGCGCCGATCGTGCTGTCGTTCCTCGCCCAGCGCTTCCTCGGCGGCGGCGCCGCCGATGCCGGGCAACTGAGCCAGGCGCTCGGCCAGGAGCACCAGCAGGCGCGCGCCGACGGCGGCCTGTCCGGCCTGCTCGGCCAGGTCCTGGACCAGGACGGCGACGGCCAGCTCGGCGTCGGCGACCTGCTGAAGCTCGGTGGCGGCCTGCTCGGCGGCAAGCGCTGAAGGGCGTCGCGGAGGTGCGGACGCGCTCGCGTCCGCCCCCCATAGCCCCTGGCTATCGGAATCTTCGGATAATTCGAATTCACCAAACGATCGACGCTGCATATCGTGTCCACTCCCCTGAGGAGCCAGCCATGAGCAAGCACATCGACAGATTCCGCACGCCGCCGGACGCCGTGATCGTCCACGACTTCCACGCCCCGGTCGCCGATACCCCCGCCTCGCTCCCGGCCGGCCCGCGCCGCGCCGCGCCGCACACCGCGCGGCCGTAGGCCCGCGGCCCGGCCTTTCCCCGCGACGCGACCTTCCTATTTATCGGCGCTCGGACTCCTATCGGACCGGGCGGTCACCCAGTGCGTACGAACCAAGGCAGACAAGCAATGACCACCGAATCCAAGTGCCCGTTCCACCAGACCGCCGGCGGCGGCACCACCAATCGCGACTGGTGGCCCCACCAGCTGCGCCTGGACCTGCTCAGCCAGCATTCCTCCCGCTCGAACCCGCTGGACGACGGCTTCGACTATGCCGAGGAGTTCGGCAAGCTCGACTACCACGCGTTGAAGAAGGACCTGCGCGAGCTGATGACCGACTCGCAGGACTGGTGGCCGGCGGACTTCGGCCACTACGGCGGCCTGTTCATCCGCATGGCCTGGCACAGCGCCGGCACCTACCGCATCGGCGACGGCCGCGGCGGCGGCGGCCGCGGCCAGCAGCGCTTCGCCCCGCTCAACAGCTGGCCGGACAACGTCAGCCTGGACAAGGCGCGCCGGCTGCTGTGGCCGATCAAGCAGAAGTACGGGCAGAAGATCTCGTGGGCGGACCTGATGATCCTGACCGGCAACGTCGCGCTGGAGACGATGGGCTTCCGCACCTTCGGCTTCGCCGGCGGCCGCGAGGACACCTGGGAACCGGACCTGGACGTGTACTGGGGCCGCGAGACCACCTGGCTGGGCGGCGACGTCCGCTACGCGCACGGCTCGGAGGGCGTGGAGAAGCCGGCCGACGAGGGCGTGCTGGTGTCCGACGACGACGCCGACGGCAAGGTCCATTCGCGCAACCTGGAAAACCCGCTGGCGGCAGTGCAGATGGGCCTGATCTACGTCAACCCGGAAGGCCCGGACGGCAATCCCGATCCGCTGCTGGCGGCCAAGGACATCCGCGACACCTTCGGGCGCATGGCCATGAACGACGAGGAGACCGTCGCGCTGATCGCCGGCGGCCACAGCTTCGGCAAGACCCATGGCGCCGGCCCGGCCGACAACGTCGGCACCGAGCCGGAGGCCGCCGACCTGGAGCTGCAGGGCCTGGGCTGGCACAACCGGTTCGGCAGCGGCAAGGGCGGCGACACCATCACCTCCGGCCTCGAAGTCACCTGGACCAAGACGCCGGCGCTGTGGAGCAACAACTTCTTCGAGAACCTGTTCGGCTTCGAATGGGAACTGGAGAAGTCGCCGGCCGGCGCGCACCAGTGGGTCGCCAAGAACGCCGGCGAGATCATCCCCGACGCCCACGACCCGTCGAAGAAGCACCGCCCGCGCATGCTGACGACCGACCTGGCGCTGCGCCTCGACCCGGTCTACGGCCCGATCTCCAGGCGCTTCCTGGAGAACCCGCAGGCCTTCGCCGACGCCTTCGCGCGCGCCTGGTTCAAGCTGACCCACCGCGACATGGGGCCGCGCTCGCGCTACCTCGGCCCGGAAGTGCCGAAGGAGGAACTGCTCTGGCAGGACCCGCTGCCCGCCGTCGACCATGCGCTGGTCGGCGCCGCCGACATCGACGCGCTGAAGCAGAAGATCGTCGCCTCCGGCCTGTCGGTGGCCGAGCTGGTCTCCACCGCCTGGGCCTCGGCCTCGACCTTCCGCGGCGGCGACAAGCGCGGCGGCGCCAACGGCGCGCGCATCCGCCTCGCGCCGCAGAAGGACTGGGAGGTGAACCAGCCCGAACGGCTGGCGAAGGTGCTCAAGGCGCTGGAACGCATCCAGCTGGAATTCAACCTGGACGCGGACGGCGGCAGGAAGATCTCGCTGGCCGACCTGATCGTGCTGGCCGGCGGCGTCGGCGTGGAGCAGGCGGCCAAGGCGGCCGGCGTGGAGGTCGCGGTGCCGTTCGCGCCGGGGCGCAGCGATGCGCGCCAGGACCAGACCGACGTCGAGTCGTTCGCGATGCTGGAACCCTTCGCCGACGGCTTCCGCAACTACCTCAAGGGCCGCTCGGCGGTGCCGGCCGAGCACCTGCTGGTGGATCGCGCGCAGCTGCTGACCCTCACCGCGCCGGAGATGACCGCGCTCGTGGGCGGCCTGCGCGTGCTCGGCGCCAACCACGACGGCAGCGCGCACGGCGTGCTCACCGCGCGGCCGGGCGTGCTGAGCAACGACTTCTTCGTCAACCTGCTCGACATGGGCACGGAATGGAAGCCCAGGGGCGGCGAGCTGTTCGAGGCACGCGACCGCAGGAGCGGCGAGGCGAAATGGACCGGCACCCGCGTGGACCTGGTGTTCGGCTCCAACTCCGTGCTGCGCGCGCTGGCCGAGGTCTACGCGAGCGCGGACGCGCAGCCGAAGTTCGTGCACGACTTCGTCGCCGCCTGGACCAAGGTGATGAACCTGGATCGCTTCGACCTGCGCTGATCCCCGCCAGGCCTGCTGCAATCACCACGACCGGGCCGCAAGGCCCGGTCCTTGCCTGTGCGCCCGCGACTCGATCCGGGCTGCGACTACAGGGCGTCGATATCGCCCAGCGCACGGATCAGCCGGCGGGCACGCTTGTCAGGACGGTGCTCGGGTGCACGATAGCCGGTACGCGCGGCCTGGCGCTGCAGCCGCGCCTGTTCGCGGCTCGCACGCGAGGCCGCGCTTTCCTCGTACAGCGCCTGCGCGACCGCTGCGGGACCGCGCGCGTCGCTGAGCCCTCGCACGCTGACCTCGAACACCTCCTCGCCGCGGCTGATGCGCAACGCATCGCCGATCCGCACCACGCGCGAGGACTTGGGGCGCTGCCCGGCGACGTCGACCTTGCCGGTCTCGATCGCCTGCTTGGCCAGGCTGCGGGTCCTGAAGAAGCGCGCGGCCCACAGCCACACGTCCAGGCGGGTGCCGGCCGGCTGCAGGGTCTGCGGTTCACTCATGCTCGTTCCTGAAATCCACGTCCATCGA
This sequence comes from Lysobacteraceae bacterium, assembly GCA_003505795.1. GTDB lineage: Bacteria > Pseudomonadota > Gammaproteobacteria > Xanthomonadales > Xanthomonadaceae > UBA8801. The sequence goes on from DNXT01000430.1 coordinate 3,671, forward strand.
ATCCTTGCGCGACTGGCCGACGGTCCAGTTCAACCTGTCGTCGGGATCGCAGCGCCTGTCGCGCAGCGAGCGTACGCCGCTGCTGCGTTCGCTGTCGTGCGGGTCGTTGCCGACCAGGCAGTCGGCATGGTCGGTCGGGCGCACGCCCGCATCCATCAACCGCTCCGAACCGGCGCAGGCCGACAGCGCCAGCACCGCCACCATCGCTCCCATGCGTCTCAACATGCCCGCTTGCTCCCATCGCTATCCGGTTGCCGGCCGGCGCGCATGCCGCCTGCCGGCCATCGGCGCCCATCGTAGCGGCGACCGCGCCAGCCGCACAGACCGGTCCGCGCCGGACCATCACGCCGGCAATGCTAAACGCTAGATGCTAGTGTCCCCATTCACCCGACCCGCCACGCCGATGCCGCCACCCGCCCCGTCCAGATCGCTGACCGAAGGCCCCATCGGCCGCAACCTGCTGCTGTTCGCGCTGCCGATCCTGGCCGGCAACATCGCCCAATCCCTCAACGGCTCGGTCAACGCGATCTGGGTCGGCCGCTTCCTCGGCGAATCGGCGCTGACCGCGACGGCCAACGCCAACAACATCATGTTCTTCCTGATCGGCTCGGTATTCGGCATCGGCATGGCGGCGACGATCCTGATCGGCCAGGCCATGGGCGCGCGCGACATCGCCCAGGCGCGCCGGGTGATGGGAACCAGCGCCACGTTCTTCGTCGGCCTGTCGGTGGTGATCGCGGTCGCCGGCTTCTGGCTGTCGCGCCACCTGCTCGCGGCGATGGGCACGCCCCACGACTCGCTGCCGATGGCCGAGGCGTATCTGCGGGTGATCTTCCTGGCGATGCCGCTGCTGTACATGTTCGCGTTCCTGTCGGCGGCGCTGCGCGGCGCCGGCGACTCGCGCACCCCGTTCCGCTTCCTGCTGCTGTCGGTGGCGCTGGACATCGTGCTCAACCCGCTGCTGATCTTCGGCCTCGGCCCGCTGCCCGAGCTGGGCATCGCCGGCGCCGCCTGGGCGACCCTGATCGCGCAGAGCCTGGCGCTGTCGGGGCTGCTGCTGTACCTGCGCCACAAGCGCCACGTGCTGTGGCTGGGGCGCGCCGATCTGGCGCTGCTGCGCATCGACGCCGGCATCCTCAAGGCGCTGGTGCTCAAGGGCGTGCCGATGGGGCTGCAGATGGTGCTGATCTCGCTGTCGATGATCATGATGATGACCATGGTCAACGGCTACGGTACCGACACCGCCGCGGCCTACGGCGCGGCGCTGCAGCTGTGGACGTACGTGCAGATGCCGGCGATGGCGATCGGCGCGGCCTGCTCGTCGATGGCCGCGCAGAACGTGGGCGCGCACCTGTGGTCGCGGGTCCGCGGCACCGCGCGCAGCGGCGTGGCGATCAATTTCCTGCTCACCGGCCTGCTGATCGCGCCGCTGATCGTGTTCGACCGCCACAGCCTGGCGCTGTTCCTGCCCGGCGGCAGCGCGGCGCTGGAGGTGGCGCGCCACCTCAACCACATCGCGGTGTGGTCGTTCCTGTTCTTCGGCGTGACCTTCGTGATCTCCGGCGTGGTCCGCTCCACCGGCGCGGTGATCGCGCCGCTGCTGATCCTGGCGCTGTCGTTGTGGGGCATCCGGGTGCCGTTCGCCGAGCTGCTGCAGGCCCGGTTCGGCGCCGACGCGGTGTGGTGGAGCTTCCCGGTCAGCTCGTTGTGCTCGATGCTGCTCTCGCTGGCGTACTACCGCTGGGGCGGCTGGCGCAAGGCGCACATGCTGGCCCCGCACGGTGCGGCCGCGGACCTGGCCACGCCCGCCGAGGTCCCGGCCGCCCCGCCCTCGCCGGTCGCCGATCCCGATCTGCAGCCCGATCGGCGCTAGGGCATTCCGATCGAGCGCTGATCAAGTGCCGCTCCCGCGGTGGATGCGCGACCTGCGAGCCCCTGGAACGAAGGCTCCGGGGTCTTTCGGCAGGCAGTGACCGGTGGGAGGGACTTCAGTCCCGACGGACCTGCCGGCAAAGCGTCGGGACTGA
>DNXT01000193.1 GCA_003505795.1 Lysobacteraceae bacterium
ACGGCTGCGGCAGGCGCTGGACGCGATCCACTGGCAGTGACCTCCGGCGCCGATCCTGGCCGGTGGCAGCGGTAGCGGAAATCCGACTCCGGCGCGGCGATTTCCGCTTGACTGCGCAGTCGTTCTGGACGGGTCCGGCACCGCCGCGGCGCTGTTTCCGGGGCCGTGCTTTGTCCCGCAAGGCTTTCCGGCGGACCCTACATTTGGTGGTTGACCCCTGCCCGGCACCCCACTATCTTGGGCCCGGTCGGCCGCTTGGCCCCAAGTCGCCGACGTCGTGCTGCTAGCAGTCTCGAACCCTAACGATCGCCGCGCGCAAGCACATGCGCGGCACCGCTCGTGGCGTCGGGAGTAGCGATCGGTGCGCGGAAGCCGTCTGCAGGCCGGGCTCTGCCGGTCGGGTTTCACGCGCTGCCATCGCGCGCTCCCTCGATCCCGCGGTCGGCCGGCCGGCCCGCCAGCGCCAGGCCTGTGCATCACGCATGGAGGACGCATGACAACGAACGAAACCCCCGCCGCGGCTGCGGCCGCCCCTTCGCAGTCCGCGAACGCCGCACCTGTCAGCGTCGCCATGCCCGCCGTTCCCCCTTCCGACTCCACCGATCCGGCCGACGTGATTCCGCCGCCGCGCCAAGCGACCGCAATGCCCCATAACGACATCGAAGAACAGAACGTTTCCACCTGGATCACCAAGGAAGCCGGCAACCGCCGGATCCCGTTCGACCGCGAGCGCCTGGACCGCGCCATCGACTCCATCCATGCCGAGTTCCCGCACCTGGACGTGGCCGACTACAAGCGCAGCGTGTTCGGCTTCGTCGAGCGCAAGGACAGCGTCAATGCCGACGACCTGGTCGACCACCTGATCCGCGAGGCCGAGGCCCGCGTCGATCTGACCACGCCGGACTGGGAGCACTTCGCTGCGCGCCTGTACCTGCGCCGCCTGTACAAGCGCGCCAGCCGCAACCGCTTCTACGACGCCAGCCAGAAGTACGGCTCGTTCGTCGGCCTGCAGGAGAGCCTGGCCGACCGCAACGTCTATTCCAACGACATCCTCAAGAGCTATTCCAAGGAAGAGCTGATCGAGGCCGGCCGCATGATCGAGCCGGAGCGCGACAAGCTGTTCGCCTACAACGGCCTGTACCTGCTGGCCACCCGCTACCTGGCCACCGACAGCTCGCGCGGCGTGTTCGAGCTGCCGCAGGAGCGCTGGCTGACCATCGCCCTGTACCTGATGCAGAACGAGGTCGGCACCGGCAAGAGCGGGCGCGAGCGCCGCATGCAGCTGGTCGGCGAGGCCTACTGGGCGCTGTCCAACCTGTACATGACCGTGGCCACCCCGACCCTGGCCAACGCCGGCAAGGTCGGCGGCCAGCTGTCCTCGTGCTTCATCGACACCGTCGACGACAGCCTGCAGGGCATCTACGACTCCAACACCGACGTGGCGCGCGTGTCCAAGCACGGCGGCGGCGTCGGCGCCTACCTGGGCTACGTGCGTTCGTCCGGCTCGGCGATCCGCGGCGTGAGCAATTCCTCCGGCGGCGTGGTGCCGTGGATCAAGCAGCTCAACAACACCGCCGTGTCGGTGGACCAGCTCGGCCAGCGCAAGGGCGCCATCGCCGTGTACCTGGACATCTTCCACCGCGACATCGAGGCGTTCCTGGACCTGCGCCTGAACAACGGCGACCAGCGCCTGCGCGCGCACGACGTGTTCACCTCGGTGTGCATCCCCGACCTGTTCATGGAAGCGGTGGAGCGCCGCGGCGACTGGTACCTGTTCGACCCGCACGAGGTGAAGCGGATCAAGGGCTGGTACCTGCAGGACTTCTACGACGAGAAGAAGGGCGACCCGAACGGCAGCTTCCGCAGGAAGTACGAGGAAGTGGTCGCCGACGAGCGCATCGGCCGCAAGACGGTCAAGGCGATCGACATCTTCAAGCGGATCATGGTCAGCCAGCTGGAGACCGGCAACCCGTTCATGTTCTACCGCGACGAAGTCAACCGGAAGAACCCGAACAAGCACGAGGGCATGGTCTATTCGTCCAACCTGTGCACCGAGATCCTGCAGAACATGAGCCCGACCCGGATGATGCAGGAGATCATTTCCGGCAACCAGATCGTGACCACCAAGCAGGCCGGCGACTTCGTCGTCTGCAACTTGTCCTCGATCAACCTGGGCCGCGCGATCACCGTGCAGGCCGACCAGGCCGACCTGCTCGGCGCCGACGTGCTGGAGCGGCTGATCCCGATCCAGGTGCGCATGCTCGACAACGTGATCGACCTCAACCAGCTGCCGGTGCCGCAGGCGACCATCACCAACCAGAAGTACCGCGCCATCGGCCTGGGTACCTTCGGCTGGCACCACCTGCTGGCGCAGAAGGCGATCCACTGGAATTCGCCGGACGCGGAGACCTACAGCGACGAGCTGTACGAGCGCATCAACTACCTGACCATCCAGGCGAGCATGGAGCTGGCCAAGGAGAAGGGCACCTACAGCGTGTTCCGCGGCAGCGACTGGCACAACGGCGAGTACTTCCGCGCGCGCGGCTACAACAGCCCGCAGTGGCTGGAGCTGTCGGCGCAGGTGTCGGTCAACGGCGTGCGCAACGCCTGGATGCTGGCGGTCGCCCCGAACATGAGCACCGCCCAGATCGCCGGCTCCACCGCCTCGATCGATCCGATCTACTCGGCGTTCTACTACGAGGAGAAGAAGGACTTCCGCCGTCCGGTCGCCGCGCCGGGCCTGTCGCTGGAGACCTGGCCGTACTACGAGAAGGGCGCCTACAAGGTCGACCAGTTCGCCTCGGTACGCCAGAACGCGCGCCGCCAGCGCCACGTCGACCAGTCGATCAGCTTCAACTTCTACGTGCCCAGCACCATCCGCGCCAGCACCCTGCTGGACCTGCACATGACCGCGTGGAAGGAAGGCCTGAAGACCACCTACTACGTGCGTTCCAACGACATCGACATCGCCGAGTGCGAGTGGTGTAGTAGCTAAGGCGCATTCGCGCTTTCGCTTCCACGGTTCGCGTGGCGAACCGTGGACCCCACATCACCCAGCATCCACACCCCCGCGCCTTCGGCGCGCCCCCTGACTCAGCGGGGCTTTCCTCCAGATTGATTTTTGCGCCGCCGGCTCCGTGCTCTACGCACACGACGACGCGAAACACGAGAAACCGAACATGGCAGTGATGTCCACACCGCTCGACCGCATCAAGATCCTCGAGCCGCGCAACCCGAACCGTTCGACCGGCATCATCAACGGCAAGACCAGCGGCATCCTGAACTGGAACGACATCCCGTATCCGTCCTTCTATCGGGCGTACAAGGAGCTGTCGACCAACTTCTGGATCCCGGACGAGGTCGACATGAAGGGCGACGCGCGCCAGTACGGCGAGCTGTCGGCGCGCGAGAAGAACGCCTACGACTCGATCATCGGCCTGCTGGCCACGCTGGATTCGCCGCAGACGCGCTTCATCTACAACGTCGCCGAGTACATCACCGACCCGGCCGCGCACGCCAACGCCGCGATCATCGGCCAGCAGGAAGTGATCCACAACGAGAGCTACAGCTACGTGCTGGCCTCGATCGCCGGCCTGGCCGACCAGAACCGCGTGTTCGAGATCGCGCGCACCCACCCGACGATCATCAAGCGCAACGCGCCGATCATGGGCGCGTACGAAGACTTCATGCGCGAGAAGACCGCCGAGACGCTGATCCGCTCGCTGATCCAGTCCTCGATCCTGGAAGGCATCAACTTCTATTCCGGCTTCGCCTACTTCTACAACCTGGTGCGCCAGAACCGGATGACCGGCACCGGCAAGATCATCAGCTTCATCAACCGCGACGAGCTGGCCCACTCCAAGTTCATCAGCGAGCTGATCCGCGCCATCATCGGCGAGAACCAGGCGCTGCAGGGCGACCAGCTGACCGACTACGTGCACAAGGCCTTCGAGCACGCGATCGAGCTGGAGACGCAGTGGACCGCCGAGGTGCTGGATGGCATCGACGGCATCGACGTCGACGAGATGATCCGCTACGTGAAGTACCGCGCCAACAAGATGGCCGGCATGCTCGGCATCGAGAAGCTGTACGAGGGCGCCAACGACAACGTGATGCCGTGGATCAAGGCCTACGCCGACAACTTCACCGAGACCAAGACCGACTTCTTCGAGATGCGCAACGCCAGCTACAAGAAGACCAACTCGGACAACGGATTCGACGATCTGTGAGGAGCCGGGATTCGGGATTGGGGATTCGGGATTGGCAAAGGCAAAAGCCGCGGCCTTCCTGATCCGCTTCTACGAATCCCCAATCCCGAATCCCCAGCCCCGGCTCATGGATATCCTGCTCGCCCTCGCCTCGCTCAGCGGCAACACGCGCGAAGTCGCGCGTGCGGTGCGCGCGCGCTGCGAGGCGGCGGGACACCGGGTGGACTGGCTGGAGACCGACGTGCAGACGCTGGCGCAGCTGCCGTCGCCGCCGCAGCGGTACGAGCTGTTCCTGCTCGGCTCGTGGACCGACAACGCCGGCCGCACGCCCGCGGAGATGAAGCGCTTCATCGCCGAGCTGGTCGAAGCGGTGGGCAAGCCGCCGCGGGTGGCGGTGTTCGGCACCGGCGAGACGCAGTGGGGCGAGGAATACTTCTGCGGTGCGGTTCACCGCATGGCCGCGTTCTTCGACAGCCCGTTCCCGCGCCTGTCGATCGAGCAGATGCCGCATGGCCGGCGCGACGCGGCCGCGATCGAACACTGGACCGACCAGGTGCTGGCCACCTGCAACGACAACGACAATCAGAAGAACCATGATGCAGACCATTACCGTCACGTCGCCTGACGAATTCAGCGCCGCCCTGTCCGCGCATCCGCGCCTGCTGGTGGACTTCAACAAGGACAACTGCCCGGGCTGCCGCATGCTGGACATGTCGCTGGACAAGTTCGCCGCCACCGACGGCGCCGCCGGGCTGACCCTGGCCAAGGTGAAGCTGGAGGACATCGGCGAGGACTTCTTCCGCGACCTGGGCCTGCGCCAGACCCCGACCCTGGCGCTGTTCAAGGACGGCGCCGAAGTGGCGCGCCTGCCGGGCTTCCAGTCGCCGGTGCAGGTCGAGACCGCGGTCCGCAACAGCCTGTAACGGTCGCCGGCGGCGGCCCGCGCATCGCCCCCGTGCCTTGGTTGCCGCAGGATCGGCGCTGTGCCCGGCGCCGCTTCGCGCCAGGTTCCGGCATGGGCCGTTCCGGCGGCTGGCGCCGCCGACGGCGATAGATCGGAAGAGCGGTTCAG
>DNXT01000068.1 GCA_003505795.1 Lysobacteraceae bacterium
CTGCAGCGCGTGCAGCAGCAGGGCCTCGGCGTCGGTACGGCCGATGCGGGCGGCGGCGGCGCGCAGCAGCGCATCCGGCGGCGGAAGCGGAGCGGAGGCGGACAGGCGGTTCACCCTTGCGGAAATGGCGGTCCGCCATTATCCAGAAGCATCCGATGCCGCGTCGCACCAAAGAGCAGGACTGAAATAACGATAGGCGCAGACTATCTATTCAATTCCATCAATCGATTTGAGAAATCTATCGATCCTGCCTACCATGATCGCTGCTCCATCCCCCTGACCCCTTTGCCAACAGAGGTAACTCCATGTCCCTTATCAATACGCAAGTCCAGCCGTTCAAGGCCAACGCCTACCAGAACGGCGAGTTCATCGAAGTCACCGATGCCGATCTGAAGGGCAAGTGGTCGGTCCTGATCTTCATGCCGGCCGCGTTCACCTTCAACTGCCCGACCGAAGTGGAAGACGCCGCCGACAACTACGCCGAGTTCCAGAAGGCCGGCGCCGAGGTCTACATCGTCACCACCGACACGCACTTCTCGCACAAGGTGTGGCACGAGACCTCCCCGGCGGTGGGCAAGGCCCAGTTCCCGCTGGTCGGCGACCCGACCCACCAGCTGACCAACGCGTTCGGCGTGCACATCCCGGAAGAAGGCCTGGCCCTGCGCGGCACCTTCATCATCAACCCGGAAGGCGTGATCAAGACCCTCGAGATCCACGACAACGCCATCGCCCGCGACGTGTCCGAGACCCTGCGCAAGCTGAAGGCGGCCCAATTCGTCGCCGCCAACCCGGGCCAGGTGTGCCCGGCGAAGTGGAAGGAAGGCGCCAAGACCATCGCGCCGTCGCTGGACCTGGTCGGCAAGATCTAAGCCGTCCCACGCATCCCTGCCGCCCGAGCGGCGGCGGGGATGAACCGGAGCCGGTGCCGGCACGCCAGCCAGCCCTTCCGCCCGTCCGCACCCACGGCGCGCCGGCTGCGGTTCATCCCTCTCCCCACCCGGCGACCTGCCCCCGGGCAGCGACGCCACGCCCTCTCTTCGTGAGTCCCTCACAAGAGCAGCGCAGATCCATGTGCGCGGATTGTTTTCCGTGAGTCCCTCACAACAGCAGCGCGCATCCATGTGCGCGGATTCTTTCCCCCATTGCCAGGAGTTCCCCATGTTGGACGCCAACCTCCAGACCCAGCTCAAGGCCTACCTGGAAAAGGTCACCCGCCCGATCCAGATCAACGCCTCCGTCGACGACAGCGACAAGTCGCGGGAAATGATGGAGCTGCTCAACGAGCTCGCCGGCCTGTCGGACAAGATCACGCTGGAAGTCTGGCGCGACGATGCCGAGCGCAAGCCCTCGTTCGGCCTGACCACGCCCGGGCAGGACATCAGGCTGCGCTTCGCCGGCCTGCCGATGGGCCACGAGTTCACCTCGCTGGTGCTGGCCCTGCTGCAGGTCGGCGGGCATCCGTCCAAGGCGGCGCCGGAGCTGCTCGAGCAGGTGCGCGGCCTCGAAGGCGAATACCGCTTCGAGACCTATTTCTCGCTGTCGTGCCAGAACTGCCCGGACGTGGTGCAGGCGCTGAACCTGGCCGCGGTGCTGAACCCCAACCTCAGCCACGAGGCGATCGACGGCGCGCTGTTCCAGGAGGAAGTCGACGCCCGCCAGGTGATGTCGGTGCCGACCGTCTACCTCAACGGCGAGGTGTTCGGCGCCGGCCGCATGGACCTGGAGCAGATCGTCGCCAAGATCGATACCGGCGCCAGCGCACGCAATGCGGGCCGGATCGCCGCCAAGGCGCCGTTCGACGTGCTGGTGGTCGGCGGCGGCCCGGCCGGCGCGGCGGCCGCGGTGTATGCCGCACGCAAGGGCATCCGTACCGGCGTGGCCGCCGAGCGCTTCGGCGGCCAGGTGCTGGACACCATGGCGATCGAGAACTTCGTGTCGGTGCAGGAGACCGAAGGCCCGAAGATGGCCGCGGCGCTGGAACAGCACGTGCGCCAGTACGAGGTCGACATCATGAACCTGCTGCGCGCCGACGCGCTGGTGCCGGCCGGCGCCGACGGGCTGATCGAGGTGAAGCTGGAGAACGGCGCCTCGCTCAGGTCCAGGACCGTGATCCTCTCCACCGGCGCGCGTTGGCGGCAGATGAACGTGCCGGGCGAGAACGAGTACCGCAACAAGGGCGTGGCCTATTGCCCGCACTGCGACGGCCCGCTGTTCAAGGGCAAGCGCGTGGCGGTGATCGGCGGCGGCAACTCCGGCGTCGAGGCGGCGATCGACCTGGCCGGCATCGTCGCCCACGTCACCCTGCTGGAGTTCGACGACCGGCTGCGCGCCGACGAGGTCCTGCAGCGCAAGCTGCGCAGCCTGCCCAACGTGCGCATCGTCACCAGCGCGCAGACCACCGAGGTGCTCGGCGACGGCAGCAAGGTCAACGGACTGGTCTACAAGGACCGCGTCGGCGGCGACTCGCACCGGGTCGAGCTGGAAGGCGTGTTCGTGCAGATCGGCCTGCTGCCCAACACCGAATGGCTCAAGGGCACGGTGGAGCTGTCGCCGCGCGGCGAGATCGTCATCGACGACCGCGGTCAGACCAACGTGCCGGGCGTGTTCGCCGCCGGCGACGCGACCACGGTGCCGTACAAGCAGATCGTGATCGCGATGGGCGCCGGCGCCACCGCCGCGCTGAGTGCCTTCGACCACCTGATCCGCAGCACCGCGCCGACCAGCAGCGGCGCGGTCGCCGAAGCGGCCTGAGCGCCGCGCCCGCGGCGCACCACGACTACGCCCCTCTGCACGAGGGGCGTAAGCTGGGACGGATGCGGCATCGGTATCGCCGCGCTCACGGTCATTGCCCGAGGCCTGTTGCCGATGAACCTGCGTGATCTGAAGTACCTGGTGGCCCTGGCCGACCACAAGCATTTCGGTCGCGCCGCCGCCGCCTGTTTCGTCAGCCAGCCTACCCTGTCCACCCAGATCAAGAAGCTGGAGGACGAGCTCGGCGTGCCGCTGGTCGAACGCGCCCCGCGCAAGGTGATGCTGACCCCGGCCGGCCGCGAGGCCGCCAGCCGCGCCCGCGGCATCGTCGCCGAGGTCGAGCAGATGAAGGAGGCCGCGCGGCGCAGCCAGGATCCGGAGGCCGGCGCCGTGCGCCTCGGCATCTTCCCCACGCTCGGCCCCTACCTGCTGCCGCACGTGGTACCGCGCATCCGCCAGCGCTTCCCGCAGCTGGAACTGCTGCTGGTCGAGGAAAAGAGCGACCAGCTGCTGCGCCAGCTGCGCGAGGGACGCCTGGATGCGGCGCTGCTGGCGCTGCCGCTGCACGACGAGCAGCTGCACACCGAGTTCCTGTTCGAGGAACCGTTCGTGCTGGCGGTACCCGAGGGCCATGCCCTGGCCAAGCGCTCGGCGCTGACCCTCGACGAGCTCGGCGACCAGCGCCTGCTGCTGCTGGAGGACGGCCATTGCCTGCGCGAACAGGCGCTGGACGTCTGCCACCTGTCCGGCGCGCTGGAGAAATCCGAATTCCAGGCCACCAGCCTGGAGACGCTGCGGCAGATGGTCGCGGCCAATGTCGGCATCACCCTGTTGCCGCTGCTGGCGGTGAAGCCGCCGGTGGCGCGCTCGGACAGCATCTGCCTGCTCTCGTTCCGCGAGGACAAGCAACCGAGCCGGCGCATCGCGATGGTATGGCGCCGCAGCTCGGCGATGGCCGGTTTCCTCGAACAGCTCGCCGAGCAGTTCAAGTCGCTTCCCGCGGACCTGCTGCGCCTGGATCCCGGCACCGCAGCACCGTCCAAGGCCGTGGCTGCCTGAGCGCCGCATGACCGCGGCCCGGCGGCCGCCGCGTTTCCCGCCGCATTGCGCAAGCCGGATGCGCCTCGACCGCGCAACGGTTCGCGCCGCCCGCG
>DNXT01000190.1 GCA_003505795.1 Lysobacteraceae bacterium
GCCCGCCCGGCGGCAACCGCGGCCGCTGAGCCGATCGCTCCATGAAGCAGAACGGCCTCCTTGCGGAGGCCGTTCTGCTTTTCATCCAGCCGTGTTTCTCTCTATCCGGACTGCAGCGGGTGCCGGCAGCGAACGGCCGGCATCAACGGCGTTCGATCACGAACTTGCCGAACCCCACCCCCAGGTCCCAGCCCTTGCCGGTGCCTGCCAGCGCCAGCGAGATGTCGCCCTTGGTCACCACCTGCGCATTGCTGGACTTGACCGCGCCGGCATGCACCTCGGCACCGCCGTAGGTGCCGATCAGGTCGTTCAGGCTGTAGGCGCCGGTGAACTTGCCCTTGCCGTCGATGACGTTGGACTTGCCGACCGTCAGTCCGCCGCCCTTGGCGCTGATCTTGACGGGGATGCTGGCGCCGTTCTCGCACTGGATGGTGCCGCTGCCGGTGGCGGTCTTGTAGAAGACCGACCAGCCGGACAGGTTGAAACGCAGTTCGCAGTCGATGTTGCCGGCCGCCCTGGCCTGCGGGGCGAGCGAGGCGGCGGCGAGCAGGGCCAGCAGCGGTAGGGTCTTGGTCACGTGCGCAATCCGGTTTGAACGATGCGGCGGAGCGTAGCAGCGCCGGCGTCGCGGCTGCGCCAAGGTTCGCGCCGGCGTCACAGCTGCTGTTCAGCGATCGGCGTTGGCCACGCCCAGTTCGAACGCATCGGCATCCAGCATGGCCGGGAAGCGTTGCCGATGGGCGGCCAGCGCGGCGGCGGAGATGGCGCTGGTGACCACCTGTTCGCGTTCGCGGATCTCCACCTGCGGCTGGCCGAGGAAATCGATCACCGCACTGTCGCCGGCATAGTGCAGGTCGTTGCCGTCCACGCCGACCCGGTTGACCGCGGCCACGTAGCACAGGTTCTCGATCGCCCGCGCCCGCAGCAGCGTGCGCCACGGATGGGCGCGCGCCGACGGCCAGTTGGCGACGAAGATCTGCAGGTCGAAGTCCAGCTGCCCGGGCCGCTCGACGTCGTAGCGGTTGCGGCAGAACACCGGGAAACGCAGGTCGTAGCAGACCTGCGGATTGATCCGCCAACCCTTCCACTCCACGGTCAGGCGCTCGCGTCCGGCGGCATAGCGCCGGTGCTCGTTGGCGTAGCGGAACAGGTGGCGCTTGTCGTAGGTCTGCAGCGCCCCGTCCGGCGTGGCCCACAGCAGCCGGTTGAACACGCCTTCCGGGGTGCGCAGCTGGGCGCTGCCGGTAACCGCCGCGCCCAGCGCGGCGGCCTGCCCGCGGATCCAGGCCACGGTCGGGCCGTCCATGCCTTCGGCCCTGTCGATCGCCTCGTTGGAGAAGCCGCTGGTGAAGGTCTCCGGCAGGATCACCAAGTCGGTGTTGCCGGCCAGCGGCGCCAGCAGCGCGCCGTAGTAGTCGCGGTTGCCGGCCGGATCGTGCCAGCGGGTGTCGCCTTGGACCAGGGAGATGCGCAGGTCTTGCATGGTAGGTTCGGGATTCGGGATTCGGGAAAAGCGTAACCGCTTTTCGTAGGAGCGACTTCAGTCGCGATGAGGCTCTACCGGGAAAGCTCCGTCGCGACTGAAGTCGCTCCTACGAATCCCCAATCCCCAATCCCGAATCACAGCTTCTGCAGGCGCTCGATCGCCGCGTCCAGCGTCGCCTCGTTCTTGGCGAAGCACAGCCGCGCCAGGCGCTGGCCGGCCGGCGGGGTCTCGTAGAACGGCGACAGCGGGATCGCGGCGACGCCCTTCTCCACCGTCAGCCACTTCACGAACTCGGTGTCCGGCAGGTCGCTGACCGCCGAATAGTCGACCAGCTGGAAATAGCCGCCGGGCACCGGCAGCGGCTTGAGCCGGGTGCCCAGCAGCTGCTCGCGGAAGCGGTCGCGCTTGGCCTGGTAGAACGCGCCGAGCTGCTCGTCGTGCCCGGGCTCGTCGCGGACCATCGCCGCGAACGCGTGCTGGGCCGGGCCGAAACTGGCGAAGGTGTTGTACTGGTGGACCTTGCGGAACTCCGTGCTCAGCGCCGGCGGCGCGATCGCGTAGCCGATCTTCCAGCCGGTGCAGTGGTAGGTCTTGCCGAAGCTGGAGACCACGAAGGCGCGCTCGCGCAGTTCCGGCCAGCGCAGCACCGACTCGTGGCGGCGGCCGTCGAACACGATGTGCTCGTAGACCTCGTCGGAGACCAGGAAGATGTCGGTGCCGCGCAGCAGCTCGGCCAGGGCGCGCATGTCCTCGGCCGAGAGCATCGCCCCGGACGGGTTGTGCGGGCTGTTGATCATCAGCAGCCGGGTCCTGGGCGTGATCGCCGCCTGCACCTTGCCCCAGTCCACCGCGAAGGTGAGCGGGTCCAGCGCCACGTGCACCGCGCGCGCGCCGGCCAGGTCGATCGCCGGCTCGTAGCAGTCGTAGGCCGGGTCGAGCACGATCACTTCCTCGCCCGGGCGCACCACCGCGTGGATGGCGTTGAAGATCGCCTCGGTGGCGCCGCTGGTGACGGTGATCTCGGTGTCCGGGTCGACCACGGCGCCGTAGCAGCGCAGCGCCTTGCCGGCGATGGCCTGGCGCAGCGGCGCCACGCCGGTCATCGGCGGGTACTGGTTGTGGCCTTCGCGCATGGCCTTGTCGAGCTCCTCGACCAGCCGCTGCGGCACCGCGAAGTCCGGAAAGCCCTGGCCCAGGTTGACCGCGCCGTGCTCGGCCGCCAGCTGCGACATCACGGTGAAGATGGTGGTGCCCACCTTGGGCAGCTTGGTCGTCGGCAGCATCGGCGGATCCGCGGATTACAGGGGACCGCGAGTTTACGCAAAAGCCAGCGGCTCGGGACTCGCCCTCCCGCCCGAGCGGCATTCGGCTCTGTTGTGGGAGGGACTTCAGTCCCGTCAGCAGGCCGGTGAAGCTCGTCGGGACTGAAGTCCCTCCCACAACAGGCTTCCCCCGGTCCCCGGACCCAAGTCCCGGCTACAATGCCGCGCCTTCCGCACCGCCCGGCGCCGCCGACCCGATGACCGATCCGCAGTACTCCGCGCCGCCGCTGCTGGCCGCGCACGCGCTGGCCTTCAGCCGCAACGAGCAGTCCGTGTTCGGCCCGCTCGACTTCCAGGTCGATGCCGGCGAGGCGCTGCTGGTGCAGGGCGACAACGGCGCCGGCAAGACCACCCTGCTCAACCGCCTGCTGCGCAACCGCGAGGGCCTGAAGGTGGCGGTGATCGTCAACGACATGAGCGAGATCAACATCGACGCGCAGCTGCTGCGCGACGGCGGTGCCGCGCTGAGCCGCACCGAGGAGACGCTGGTGGAGTTCAGCAACGGCTGCATCTGCTGCACGCTGCGCGAGGACCTGCTGCGGGAGGTGAAGCGGCTGGCGCTGGCGCGGCGCTACGAC
>DNXT01000211.1 GCA_003505795.1 Lysobacteraceae bacterium
CCGCCGCCGCAGACCAGCACGCGGCGGGTGCGCGGCTGATGCCGCAGCAGCGCGTCCGCCACCGTCGCCGCGCTCAGTTCGAGCAGCGTGGCCTGCACGTTGGCGGCCGGCAGCTGGCCCTCGCCCAGGTGCGCTTCGACCCAGCCCAGGTGGAACTGCTCGCGGCCGGTGCTCTTGGGCGGCGGCAGCTCGAACCAGGGATCGGCTAGCAGGCGTGCGAGCAGGGCCTCCTCGACGCAGCCGCTGGCGGCGAACGCGCCCTCCGCGTCGTAGCTGCGGCCGAGATGGCGCTGGCACCAGCCGTCGAGCAGGGCGTTGGCCGGCCCGGTATCGAAGCCGCGCACCCCGCCGTCGCGGCTGATCAGGGTCAGGTTGCCGATGCCGCCGAGGTTGAGTACGGCGCGGTCCTCGTCGACGGCGCCGAGCATGGCCAGATGGAACGCCGGCATCAGCGGCGCGCCCTGGCCGCCGGCGGCGACGTCGCGACGCCGGAAATCGGCCACGGTGGTGATGCCGGTGTGCTCGGCGATCCGGTGCGCGTCGCCGATCTGGCAGGTGAAGGCCGGCGCGCTCGACGGGCGGTGGCGCACCGTCTGCCCGTGCGAGCCGATCGCGCGGACGCGGCGGCGATCGATCGCGCTGGCCTCGAGCAGCCGATTGGCCGCCTCGGCGAAGGCCAGCCCGACCTGCGCGTCGAGACGGCCCAGCGTATCCAGCGAATCGAGTGCGGCGCCCTGCCCGAGCGCCACCAGCTCCTCGCGCAGTCCCGGCTCCCACGGCTGGGTCAGGCCGGCATGCAGGCGGCAGCGCGGGCCGTCGCCGTCGATGAACTCGACCAGGGCGGCATCGATGCCGTCGGCACTGGTGCCGGACATCAGCCCGATGAACAGCGGGGCGTCGGAGTCGATCATCGGGGCTTCTGCGGAACGGGACGGGTCTGCAGCGTTGCCGCCCGGCACCGGCCCGTCAATCGGCAGCCGGCGCGGGCGCCGGCCTCAGCCGCGTTCCTTGCCCGGCGCCTTGCCGCTCGCGCCGGCGTCGGCGTAGATCAGCTTCTCCATGCCCTGGATGCGCGCCATCGCCGGCGAGGTCTGCGCGCGGAAGGCGGCCAGCTCGGCGCCGGCCAGCGGGGTCGGCGGCGGCATCGTCACCGAGGCCGGGTTGCGCTGCACGCCGTTGACGCGGAATTCGTAGTGCAGGTGCGGACCGGTCGCCAGCCCGGTCATGCCGACGTAGCCGATCACCGTGCCCTGGTTGATGCGCTGCCCGGCCCTGACCTTGCCGAAGCGCGACATGTGCCCGTACAGGGTGCTGTAGCCCTTGCCGTGGTCGAGGATCACCACGTTGCCGTAGCCGCGCTGGGTGCCGACGAACTTCACCTGGGCGTCGCCGGCGGCCATGATCGGGGTGCCGGACGGCGCCGCGTAGTCGATGCCCTTGTGGCCGCGGATCGTCCCCAGCACCGGATGCTTGCGCATCCCGAAGGTGGAGCTGATGCGGGTGTAGGACACCGGCATGCGGATGAAGCTCTTCTTCAGCGGCCGGCCGTTGAGGTCGAAGTACTCGGCCGGCTTGCCGCCGCGCTCGAAGCGGAACCCGGTATAGGTCTTGCCGCGCGTGGTGAAGGTGGCGGCGAGGATCTTGCCGGTGTCGATGCGCTCGCCCTCGCGCCAGGTCTCGTCCAGCACCACGCTGAAGCGGTCGCCGGGCTGCAGGTCCTTGTCGAAGTCGATGTCGTACTTGAAGATCTCGTCGGTCATCGTGGCGATGGCCGACGGCGCCAGCCCGGCCTTGCGCGCGGCCACGTACAGCGAGCTGGTGATCTCGCCGCTGGCGACCACGGTGCGCGTGGTGGTGGCGCGCTCGGTGACCTTCTCGCGGATGCCGTCGCCGCGCAGCGACAGCTCTACCCGGTGGCTGGGATCGCGGTCGAAGCGGATCGCCTGCAGCTGGCCGCCCTGTGGAATGTCGAACGCGATCTCCGCGCCCGGGCGCAGCCGGGTGAGCGCCTCGCGCGTGCCCGGATGGTCGAGCAGCTGGTACATCACCGTGGTCGGGATGCTCAGTTCGCTGAACAGCTGGCTGAGGGTCTGCCCGGGCTTGACCCGCAGTACCTGCCAGCTGTCGGCGGCCGGCACCTGCTGCCTGCCCGGCGCCAGCGGCGGCAGCGGCAGCGGCAGGGTCGAATGGCTCGACAGCGGCGCGTCGATGGCGTTGGAGAAGCCCGGCACGATGGTGGCCACCAGCGCGCCGATCGTGGCGAACAGGCTGGCGTGGATCCAGTGCCGGCGCGTCCAGCGGCCGTTGAACGCAGCCGGCAGATGCTGCTTGAGCCGTCGATGCAGGGCGGTGTCGTGGAGGACGTGGAGTCGTTCCTGGATGCGCTGCTTGCGCGCACGGCCCTGCTCGGAGTTCTGCATCTACGGATTCCTCTGGTGGCGCGTATCGGCTCGAAACGCGAGCACAAACGCCGGTACCATAGACAGCGATCAACAGCGCGTCAAACCATTGAGCCTGTTCATTTTTTGCCTTGGCTTGCGATTAACTCGCAGTTAACATCGTTCACGTTTTTGACGGCGCCCTTGCCGCGGAGTAGTCACCTTGTCCTCGATTGCAGATTCGCTGGCCCTGATCGGTCGCGGCACCGATGAGATCCTCAAGCTGGAAGAGCTGGAAAGCCGGCTCGAGAGCGGGCGTCCGCTGCGGGTCAAGGCCGGCTTCGACCCGACCGCGCCCGACCTGCACCTGGGCCATACCGTGCTGCTCAACAAGCTGCGCCAGTTCCAGGACCTGGGGCATCAGGTGATCTTCCTGATCGGCGACTTCACCGGGATGATCGGCGACCCGACCGGCAAGAACGCGACCCGCAAGCCGCTGACCCGCGAGGACGTGCTCGCCAACGCCCGTACCTACGAGGAGCAGGTCTTCAAGGTGCTGGACCGCGCCAGGACCGAGGTCCGCTTCAACTCCGAGTGGTTCGGCAAGATGGGCGCGGCCGACATGATCCGCCTGGCCGGCCAGCACACGGTGGCGCGCATGCTCGAGCGCGACGACTTCGCCAAGCGCTACGCCGCCCAGCAGTCCATCGCCATCCACGAGTTCCTGTACCCGCTGGTGCAGGGCTACGACTCGGTGGCGCTGGAGTGCGACGTCGAATGCGGCGGCACCGACCAGAAGTTCAATCTGCTGATGGGCCGCGGCCTGCAGGAGCACTACGGGCAGAAGCCGCAGATCGTGCTGACGATGCCGCTGCTGGAGGGCCTGGACGGGGTCAACAAGATGTCCAAGTCGCTGGGCAACTACATCGGCGTCAGCGAGCCGGCCATCGACATCGTCACCAAGACCATGAAGATCGGCGACGAGCTGATGTGGCGCTGGATCGAGCTGCTGTCCTTCGATATCGGCCTCGCCGAGGCCGCCTCGCTGCGCGAGGCGGTGGCGGCCGGCCAGCTCAATCCGCGCGAGGTGAAGCTGCGCCTGGCGCGCGAGCTGGCGACCCGCTTCCACGACGCCGCCGCGGCCGAGCAGGCCATTGCCGGCTGGCACGCGGTGGTTACCGGGCAGGGCGACACCAGTCTGCTGCCGCTGCAGCAAGTGGCCGTGCCGGCCGAAGGCCTGCGCATCGCGGCCCTGTTGACCGCGGCCGGGCTGACGCCCAGCAACTCCGAAGCCACGCGCAAGCTCAAGGAGCGCGCGGTGCGGGTGGATGGCGAGGTGGTCGAGGACGCGCAGCGCCTGTTCGGGCCCGGTTTCGAAGGCGTCATCCAGGTCGGCAAGCGCAACTTCGCCCGGGTGGGCCTGGTCGCGAACGCATAGGCGCGGTGCGCCCGGTTCTGCCGGGCTCTGGCGGAAGGCGTAAAAAATCTTGCGCCGGCTCTTCCCAAGCCGCGCAAATGGGCCCATAATTCACCTCCCCCGACGCAACGGGCCTGCCGCTGAGCGGCAACCGAGCCAAGGGAAATCAACGACTTCTTCCAA
>DNXT01000212.1 GCA_003505795.1 Lysobacteraceae bacterium
CGACGCCGCTTCGCGGTGCGGATTAATTCAGGCGTCAGCCCCTTGAAACATTTCCGAAGGAATCGCAATGTTCCGACTCCTGTTGCTCGCACTACTTGCTGTGTCCTTCAGTGCAAGCGCGATCGTCATTCGCGATGATGTCGATGACTCGAAGTATCGGGTTCCGGCGTCCGAATTTCCCGCTCTCGCCGACCTGCCTGGCGAAGGGCATGGTGTGCTGATTGCGCCGCGATGGGTCGTCACCGCTGCCCATGCGGTCACCTGGCAGTCTCAAATCAGGCAGGTCACCATCAACGGGATACCCAGGGACGTCGAACGTCTGGTGATACATCCGGGATACAAGAAGCCGCCGCAGAAGCTGCTCGACCAGGCGCTGGCCACTTGGGACTGGACGCTGTTCAGGGTACTGCTTTCCTCCTCGGATGACATCGCGCTTCTCGAATTGGCGCATCCCATTACTGACGTTGCTCCCGCCGCAATCAACGAGGGTGATGACGAGTTCGGGCAAGTCGTCAGGATCATGGGAAAAGGTGCCACGGGCAACGGAGCCACTGGGTACGAATTCAGTGATTCCCACCGCGCCGAGCTTCGCCACGCGTACAACAAGATCACCAGCGCCGATGGCCGATGGCTCTGCTACATCTTCGACAAGCCGTCGGATGCCCTGCCGCTCGAGGGCGGGTCTGGAAGCGGTGACAGTGGCGGACCAATCCTTATCCAGACTGGGAAGGATTGGCTATTGGCCGGACTGACCTCATGGTCAGACCCTCAAAGTGCTATTAGGACGCCCGGGCGGTATGGTCAGATCAGTTGTAATATCCGCCTAAGCCATTACAACGATTGGATTGAGAGTATTATCTCTGGGCAACCACAAGCGGGGGGCTAAAAATTCATTCGAGCCGACGCCACTTCGTGGCGCGGCTCAACTCAGGCGTCAGGTCTTTGCATCAACCAATTGCGCGATCTTTAGTGATACTATAGTATCACTTCATGCGCACCGAACTCGTCACTACCCTCAAGCGTCAGGCTACTGAGCTCCTCGCGGACATCGAGCGGGACAAGGAGCCCATCCTCATCACCCAGCATGGCCTGCCCAGCGCATATTTGGTGGACGTCGAGAGCTACCAGCTCATGCAGCAGCGCATGGCCGTACTCGAAGGCATTGCCCGGGGAGAGCAGGCGATCGCTGAGGGTCGCATGGCGACCCACGCTCAAGCCAAGAAGCGTCTCGCCCGATGGCTGAAATAGTCTGGTCCGAGCCAGCTCTAAGCGACCTGGATGCTATCGCCGACTACATTGCGCTGGAGGACCCGGTTGCTGCGGCCGAGCTTGTTAAGTGCGTCTTTGGCCTTGTTGAGCAACTGGCGGATCACCCGGAGAGCGGTAGTCGTCCACCAGAACTTGGGCGCTCCCGCTATCGTCAGATCGTGGAGCCACCTTGCCGCATCTTCTACCGCTTTGATGGGCGCAAGGTCTTCATCTTGCATGTCATGCGTTCAGAGCGTCTGCTCCGTAAACGGCGGCTCTCGCCTCGTGCCAAGCAGGCAAAGGCCTAATAGTTCATTCAAGCCGACGCCGCTTCGCGGCGCGGCTTAATTCGGCGTTAGCGGCTAAGAGAGAGTGTGTCGCTTGCCGGCGAATGGATGCCGCTCATGGGTTCATGGCCGCAAACGTCGCGTCGTAGCGGCCGTCGCGCTCGGCCCAGCGCCGGGCGCGGTCGCGCTCGACCAGCACCTCGCCGCGGGGATGGTCCGACCGTTCCAGCAGTTGCATCACCTCGGCGACGAACGCGTCGACAGGCATGGCGCGCGGGTCGGATGCCTGATGAGCGCCCGTGAGTTCGGTCTGCACGTAGGGCGGCGCGAGCTCCAGCACCTCGACCGGGATGTGGCGAAGCTGATGGCGCAGGGACTGGAGCCAGGAGTGCACGAACGCCTTGCTGGCGCAGTAGGTCGGGAAATCGGCGCGGGGTACGAACGCGAGATTCGAACTGGTCGCCATGATCGTGGCGTCCGCCTTTCCTTTCAGGATCGGCAGGAACGCCGCAGTTGTACGCAGCACGCCCAGGATGTTGGTGGCTACCATCGCCTCAGCGTCGGCCACATCCCAGCGCTCCGCGGCCATGTCTTCGGCACGGGAGATGCCGGCGTTGACGAAGAGCGCGTTGAGTTCGGGGAAGCGGTCGCGGACGTCGCGTGCCAGCCGGGACAGCGAGGCCGGATCGTCGAGGTCGCAAGCGATCCCGACCAGGCCCGGGCAGTCCGCCGCGATCCGGTCGAGCAGGGCCTGCCGGCGTCCGGCGATGATCACGCGGTTGCCGCGCGCGTGGAAGGCTTCGGCGAGGGCGCGGCCGATACCGCTCGTGCCGCCGACGACAAGAAGGGTGTTGCCGGTCATTTTCATGGTTGCTGCCTCTTCATTGGGCTCTTGCGAAAGGGCCGCGGCAGCTTTCGAACGCCCTGGCCGCACGCCGACAGCAAGCCTCAAGCAAGGGCAAGGACCCTTCCCGAGCGCATGTCGTAGTGGTCGAGCGGCCGCAAAGCGGAACAGCGATGGCATACCGTGGCGCCTCTGGAATCGAGACTCCCCTGCTGGGGCCCTCTCGAGGACGGGCGCGTTGGATGACGGTAACGCCTACGGCAGGCCGCCATGGCGGCGGCTGCGGATAGCACTCTAGGATCGCAGGGCGAAACCGTCAATCCTTGGGCGTAGAACAGCGTCGGAATGTTCGCGCGGAATCGAGAAGCGCCGCCCGATCCATCAGTCCGGCTTACCGGCAGCCCGGCCACGGCTCCGATCGGCCGACGCGATGCGCGGAATGCGGCGTGGACATCGACCGGAAACCGCTGCCCCACGCCGGGGAACGGGCGTGGATCGCGGTGCCGGCGGCGCCGACCTGGCGCCACCGCTGCCATGCCTGCGATGCGGACCGCACTGCAGTCCGACGGCGCCTAGAGCGGGCCGAACTCCCCGGGTACCCACGCGAACGCATCGCCCTCGCGGCGCACGTGGCCCAGGCCCGGGAATGGCAGGTGCGCGCCGGCCACCCACCAGCCGGCGTCA
>DNXT01000209.1 GCA_003505795.1 Lysobacteraceae bacterium
GCGGCCGCGGATGCCGCGCCATGTCCTGGAACGAGACCGTCCGCGCCGCCGCCTGCGGCGGCGCGGGCAACTGCGCCGTGTCGACCATGTCCTGGTTCCTCCTCAGCGTCCGGCGGTGGCGGTGGCCAGCGGCTTGCCGTTGGCGTCCAGCGGCGACCAGAAACCGCGCAGGCCCAGCTGCGCCAGCGCCTGGTCCAGGTAGCGCCGGTCGATCCAGCGCTCGATGTCGACCTTCTGCCCGCGCAGCAGCTTCAGCTCCACCAGCGAGTCCTGGGTACGCCGGTAGTGCGCCAGGTACAGCGGGTCGAACAGCGGGCTCAGGTACTCCGGCAGCGGCCGGCCCTGGTAGTCCTCCTTGAGGTAGTAGCGCGACACCGCCGGCCCGCCCAGCGACCAGATGCGGAACAGCTCGTCGGCGTTCTGCGGCTGCGAGGCCCAGTGCAGCGACCTGACCAGCACCTTGACCAGCCGGGTGACCAGTTCCGGATGCCGCTGCGCGAACTCCTCGCTCACCAGCAACGAATTGAACGAGGTCGCGTCCACCGACTTGCCGCGGGTGCTGTAGACGATCTTCGCCAGCCCGCGGTCGCGCAGCGCGATCAGGTCGGCGCCGCCGAACACCGCGTCGACGTCGCCGGAGGCCAGCGCCGCCGAGGCGGTGGCCGGGTCCAGCGCTACCGAGCGGATGTCGCGCTCGCTCATGCCGTGCCCGGCCAGCAGGTGGATCACCTGCAGCTGGATCTGGTTGCCCTTGGCGTAGCTCACGCGCTTGCCGCGCAGGTCCTGGATCGACTTGATCGGCGATTTCGGCGCGACCGCCAGGTAGGCGTTGGTGAGCCGGCTCATCGGCAGCACGATGCGGCTCTTGACCCCGGACGACTTGCCGATCAGCGACAGCATGTCGCCCTGCCAGGCGAAGTCGATCTGTCCGTTCGCCAGCGCCTGCCCGACCAGCGGCGCGCCGCCGCGGTAGCCGACCAGCTGGATGCGGATGCCGTCCTTCTTGAATTCCTGGTCCAGCCAGCCCTTGTAGCGGGCGATGCCCAGCGAGCCGTAGAAGTTGTCCTTCTCGGTCACCACCGACGGTGCGCCGATGCGGATCACGTCCGGCTTGTCCTGCGCCGCGGCCGCGCCGGCGCAGGACAACAGCGCCACCGCCGCCAGCAGCGCGCCGATTCCCCGCGCCCAGGCCTTGGCCCTGCCGATCGCCGTGCTCATGCCGCCGCTTCCTCCGGCGCCTGCGCGGCGCGGCGCGCAAGCGC
Organism: Lysobacteraceae bacterium; assembly: GCA_003505795.1. Classification (GTDB taxonomy): domain Bacteria; phylum Pseudomonadota; class Gammaproteobacteria; order Xanthomonadales; family Xanthomonadaceae; genus UBA8801. The sequence goes on from DNXT01000209.1 coordinate 1,263, forward strand.
GTGGCGGTTCTCCGGGAACGGCAGCCCCAGGTTGCCGCGCAGCGTGGCGTGCTCGTACTCGCGGCGGAAGATGCCGCGCTCCTGCAGGATCGGCACCACCTTGGCGACGAACTCGCGTGCGGCCTTGTGCGAGCCGCCGACGATGAAGCCATCGACCGCGCGCTGCTCGAAGAAGTGCTGGATCTTGTCGGCGACCTGCAGCGGCGTGCCGACGAAGTCGTCCGGCGGCGCGGTGGCGATGAAGGCGAGCTGGCGCAGGGTCAGTTGGCGCTCCCTGGCGATCTTCTTGTAGTACTCGGCGGTGGACTTGAAGCTGTTGTTGCCGATCTCGCCCAGGTCCGGCAGCGGCTCGTCCAGCGGGAACTGGCCGAAGTCGAAGAAGCTGAAATAGCGGCTCAGGTACTTCACCGCGTGGCCGACGTCGAGCTCGTCGATCAGGCGCTGGTAGTTGTCGCGCGCCTCGTCCTCGGTGTCGCCCAGGATCGGGCGGATCGACGGGAACACCAGGATGTGGTCGGGATCGCGGCCATAGGCCTTGGCGCGGCTCTTCAGATCGTCGTAGTACTCCTTGGCGCGCGCCAGGTCGCCGGTGGCGGCGAAGTCGGAGAACACGCCGTCGGCGTGGCGCGCGGCCAGGTCGCGCCCCACGTCGGAGGCGCCGGCCTGGAACACCACCGGCCGGCCCTGCGGCGAGCGCTCGATGTTCAACGGTCCCTGCACCTTGAAGAACTCGCCGGCATGGTCGAGCGTGTGCATCTTGTCGCGGTCCACGTACACCCCGGTCTGCTTGTCGCGGACGAAGGCGTCGTCCTCCCACGAGTCCCACAGGCCCTTGACCACCTCGATGTACTCGCGGGCGATGCGGTAGCGCAGCGCGTGCTCGTGCAGCCTGTCGTGGCCATGGTTGCGCGCCACGCCCTCCAGCGCCGAGGTCACCGCGTTCCAGCCGGCGCGGCCGCCGCTGATGACGTCCAGCGAGGCCAGCTGGCGCGCGGTGGTGAACGGCTCGCTGTAGGAGGTGGTGAAGGTGCCGAGCAGGCCGATGCGCGAGGTCCTGGCGGCCACCGCCGACAGCGCCGACAGCGGCTCCAGGCGGCTGAGGAAATGGTCGGTGGAATCCTTGGTGATATAGGCCGAGTCGGCGATGAAGCCGAAGTCGAACCTGCCCTCCTCGCCGATCCGCGCGTACTCGGCGTAGGCGTCGATGCTGACGCTGCCGTCGGCGCGCACGTCCGGATCGCGCCAGTGGCCGCCGCCGCCCTGCAGGCCGATGGCGAGCTTGAGTTGCCGTTTGCTGGTGGTGCTCATGGTGCTCCTCGCGATGGGCGGCCGCGCCGCCCGCATGAAGGGGAAAGGCGGCTCATTCGTCCGCGGAAGGGTCCGGCGCGCGCCAGCGCAGCAGCCGTGCCTCCGCACGCGTCGCCGCCAGGTGCAGGCCGAAGCCGACGAGGCCGGCCAGCAGCATGCCGACCAGGGTGACGTCCATGGCCGAGGTCTCCTGACCGTCGATCAGCAACGTGCCGATGCCCGGGCCGCTGGTCATCAGGTATTCCGCGCCCAGCGTCGCGCCCCAGGCGCCGACCAGCGCCAGGTGCACGCCGGTCAGGATCGAGGGCATCGCCGAGGGCAGGATCAGGCGGAAGAAGGTCTGGGTGCGCGAGAAGGTCGCCACCCGCGCCACTTCCAGGTGCTCGCGCGCGATCCCGGCCACGCCCTCGGCGCTGTTGAGCAGCACCGGGAAGAACGCGGCGATCGCCACGAACACGACCTTGCTGGTCTCGCCCAGGCCGAACCAGACCATGATCAGCGGCACCCAGGCAAACAGCGACACCTGCCGCAGCGCGTGCAGGCTCGGCCCGAACAGCCGCCGCGCCA
>DNXT01000359.1 GCA_003505795.1 Lysobacteraceae bacterium
CATCGCCGAGTTCGGCGACGGCGTGTATGGCGTGCAGGCCGCGGCGCGCCAGTTCTGGGGCAAGGACGCCGCGCGCCTTTCGCCGGCCGAAGCGGCACGGCTGGCGGCGGTGCTGCCGGCGCCGCGCCGCTACGACGCGCGCGATCCGGGGCCGTTCGTGCAGCGCCGCGCGGCGTGGATCCAGCGCCAGTCGCGGCAGCTCGGCGGGCCGGAGTACCTGGATGGGCGTTGAAAGGGAACCTCGCCGGAGCGCCTTCCGTCGCGCCGGGGGCCGTGCCGGCAAAGCCGCATCGCGATCGAAGCCGCTCCTGCGACGGGCGCGGTGCAATAACATCCGCGCATGAAGTCCGAACGCCTGACCGTGGTCATCGCCGCCTACAACGAGGCGGCGAACATTCCGTTGCTGCATCCGCGCATCGTGGCGGCGCTCGACGCGTTGCCCGACATCGCCGGCGAAGTGCTGTATGTCGACGACGGCAGCAGCGACGGCACCTGGGAGGTGGTGGCGCAGCTGGCGGCGGCGAGCCGCGCGGTCGGGGCGATCCGCCTGTCGCGCAACTTCGGCAAGGAGATCGCGATTTCGGCCGGGCTGGACAACGTCGCCGAGGGCGCGGCGGTGCTGCTGGACGCCGATGGCCAGGATCCGCCGGAGCTGATCGCCGAGTTCGTGCGGCAGTGGCGGGCGGGGTACGACAACGTGTTCGGGACGCGCATCGTCCGCGAGGGCGAGGGCTGGTTCAAGCGCGTCGCGGCGGCCTCGTTCTACCGGGTGATCGGCTGGCTCTCGCGCACCCCGATCCCCGCCGACACCGGCGATTTCCGCCTGCTCTCGCCGCGCGCGCTGGCCGCGCTGCGGCAACTGCGCGAACGCCACCGGTTCATGAAGGGGTTGTTCGGATGGGTCGGGTTCCGCCAGGTGGCGGTGCCGTACCGGCGCGCGCCGCGCCTGTCGGGACGGAGCAAGTTCACGGTATGGCGGCTGTGGAACTTCGCGCTCGAGGGCATCACCAGCTTCTCCACCGCGCCGCTGCGCGCGGCGACCTATCTGGGGCTGCTGACCGCACTGGTCGCGTTCATGTCCGGCGTATGGGTGGTGCTCAAGGCCGCGCTGCTCGGCGATCCGGTCGCCGGCTGGCCGACGATGATGTCGGTGATCCTGTTCCTGGGCGGCGTGCAGCTGATCGCGCTGGGAATGATCGGCGAATACCTCGGACGGCTCTACGACGAGGCCAAGCAGCGTCCTCTATACCTCGTAGACACGTGCGTGCCGGCATCGGGCGTATCCTCCGCGCACCAGTCCAGCGACGGAGCAGGCCATGCAGACGGTTCGGCAGCTGTTGGGGATGAAGAAGGATGAGGTATTCGCGGTCGCGGTCGACGCGGCGGTGATCGATGCCATCCGGCTGATGGCGGAGAAGAGCATCGGTGCGGTGCTGGTGATGCAGGGCGCGCGCCTGGCCGGGATCGTGTCCGAGCGCGACTACGCGCGCAAGGTGGTGCTGCGCAACCGCGCCTCTTCGAGCACGCTGGTCAGCGAGATCATGACGCAGCAGGTGGTGACGGTGACGCCCGACGACACCGTCGAGCACTGCATGCAGGTCATGACCGAACGGCGCATCCGCCATCTGCCGGTGATCGAGGACGGGCAGGTGCGCGGCGTGGTGTCGATCGGCGATCTGGTCAAGTCGCTGATCGAGCAGCAGCGCCGCGACATCGACCAGCTGCAGCGCTACATCGCCGGCTGACGGCTGCGCGACGTCATTTGGCGTACTTGCCGCCGCAGTTGCTGTCCTCGCCCGGGCCGGTCTCGATCGTAGCCAGCAACGCGGCGGGCGGGGCGATGCTGCCGAGCGCGAGGGCGATCGCCCCGCGCATGCCCAGCGCCTTCAGGTCCGGGCGGAACGAGGGATCCTTGAAGGTGCCGCCGATCCGCAGCGGCGAGCGGAAGGTGAGGATGCTGCGGTCCTTCGGGCGCGGCCGCAGCAGCAGGTCGAGGCTTTCGTCCTTCAGGTTGATGCTGCCTTCGCCCAGCACGATGGTGTCGGTGGTGTCGAAGGCGAGCGCGCGCGAGGTCATCAGGCCGTCGCGTACGCCGAAGTCGCCGAACGCGCAGCGCAACGGGATCTGGCGGTCCTTGGTGATCAGGTACTTGATCGATTCGGCGATGTCCAGGCCGGCCAGTTCCATGATCAGGTTGCCGATGTGGCCGCGACCCATGCCGACCGCGATGTTGCCGTCGGCGCTGCCGAGCATGGCCGCCACCGAGTTGCCGCGGCCGGTGACGTCGATCTCGCCGCCGACCGAACCGGAGGCCTGCTTGGCGAGCTCCGCATCGGGAAACAGCTTGCCCAACTGCAGCTTGCGGATGCTGGCCTGGAGCTGGGTGCCGATGACGTCGCGGCGCGCGTCCATGCGCACGGTCGAGCGGATGTTGCCGCCGGCCACGCCGAAGTTCAATGGCTGCAGCTGCAGCAGGCCGCCGACCAGGGTCAGGTGCGCATCCATGTCGTCCAGGGGCAGCGACGGCGCGTTGATGCGATGGGCCTTCCATTTGACGTCCGCGTCCATCGAGCGCAGCTTGGACAGGTCGTAGGGTTTGTCGGGCAGCACCTTGCCGGCGGCGGCAATCCTGGCGGCCTCGGCCTTCTGCTGGGCGTTGGCCGTCTCGCCCGCGTCGGTCTTCGGCGGCGCGCCGATGAATCCGGCCAGGTCGTCGAAATCCAGCCGCTGCGATACCAGGTCGGCCTTCAGGTAGGGGCGTTCGCCGCCGACGTCGATGCGCACGTTGCCGGCCAGGTCGCTGTCGCCGGCGCGGCCCTTGAAGCCGTCGTAGCGCCAGACTTCGCCGTTGCGGCGCAGCAGTCCGTCGAGGTGATAGGGCGGCGTCGACGGCATCGCGATGCCGATCAGCGGGTAAAGGTCCTCCATGTCCTGGCCGCTGAGCGTCATCTGCAGGTCGAACACGCGGAACTGGAACGGATTGGTGAGGGTGCCGCGCAGGTGCGCGTGGGTCGCGCCTGCACTGCCCTTGAGGTCGATCCGGAACGGATGCTCGGTCTGGCTCAGCTCCAGCGGCGAGGCGGTACTGCCTTCGAGGGTGAACGGATTGGCCTGCCAGCGCCCCTTGCCGGCGATCGCGATCGGTGCGGCGGCATCGGCCGCGGCCGACGGCAGGCTGTCGACGCTGACGTCGACGTCGGTGCGGCCGGCGGCATCGACGAAACGCATCCGTCCTTGGTGGATCTGCAGGCGACCCAGGGTCGGCAAGGTGCCGTCGCCGCTGCTTTCGCCGAACACCCAGTTGCCGGGCCGGTCCTTGCCGCCGGTCTCCAGCAGCAGGTCGGGGCGGTCGAGCCGTATTTCCGGGATCCGCACCTGGCCCTTGAACAGCGGCCACAGCGCGATGTCGATCTCGGCGCGCCCTACGCTGGCCATCTGCTTCTGCTTGGACCAGTCGGCATTGGCGAAGGTGAGATCGTCGCCGCGGACGGTGGTGACGCGGCCGAGGTCGACGTCCAGGTTGCCGATATGCAGCTCGCGCCCGGTCCGCGCCTGCACCGCGCTTTCGACCGGGCCCTTGAACCAGTTCCAGTCCCACAGCGCGAACAGCAGCATCAGCAATGCCGCCAGCAACGCCAGCGCGGCCAGCCAGCGCTGGCCGCGACGGCCCGGCAGGCGCGAACGCGGGGCGGATGAAGCGTGGGTCTGTGGCGCATCGTTCATGCGCCCATGGTTCTCAAGCGGCTGTGCAGAGGGTGCGAACGTCGCTTGAAGAGGGCGTCACAGGACCTGTGCGGTCACCGCGACGAAGTGGCAGCCGCTGCCGGCCAGCACGAACAGATGCCAGATCGCATGGAAATAGCGCACGGTGTCGCGCTGGTAGAAGTAGGTGCCCAGGGTATAGAAGGCGCCGCCGGCGAACAGCCAGCCCAGCGTCCAGGCGTCGATGGAGCGCAGCATCGGTTCGATCGCGACCACCACCAGCCAGCCCATCGCCAGGTACAGCAGGGTCGACAGCAACCGGAAGCGGCCGGTGAAGAACAGCTTGAACACCACCCCCGCCGCGGCGATCGTCCAGATCGCCGCGAACATCCCCCAGCCCCACGGGCCGCGCAACCCGATCAGGGTGAACGGCGTGTAGGTGCCGGCGATCAGCAGGTAGATCGCGCAGTGGTCGAACACCTGCAGGCGGGCCTTCACTCCCGGGTGCGGGATCGCGTGATAGAGCGTGGAGGCCACGTACAGCAGCAACAGGGTCGCACTGAACACGATCGCGGTGGCGAACTGCCACGCGTCGCCATAGACCGCGGTCAGCGTGATCAGCACCGAGCCGCCGGCCAGCGCGGCGACCGCACCCAGGCCGTGGGTCAGCGCGCTGGCGAGTTCGTCGCGGAAGTCGGTGGAGGGGCGGGCTTCGGCGTTCATGCGCGCAACTTACCCCAATTGCGAGCCGTTCGCATTGCCGGCCGCAAGCGAGCCGGCATCCCGTTCAAGTGACGCTCAATCGACCGCCACGCTGTACGCATGCTCGCGGGTGGCCGAGAAGCGCACGTCCGGCGCGCGCTCCTGGGCCAACTGCAGGTTGACCCGGGTCGGGGCCAGGTAGACCAGCTCGCCGGCGGCGTCGATGCTGAGGTTGCCGGCGTTCTTCTCGCGGAATTCCTCCAGCTTCTTCGGGTTGTCGCAATGCACCCAGCGCGCGGTGGTCACCCCGACCGGCTCGAAGGTCGCGTCGACGCCGTACTCGTCCTTCAACCGGTAGGCGACCACGTCGAACTGCAGCACGCCGACCGCGCCGAGGATCAGGTCGTTGCTCATCAGCGGGCGGAAGAACTGGGTGGCGCCTTCCTCGGACAGCTGCGCCAGGCCCTTCTGCAGCTGCTTGAGCTTGAGCGGATCGCGCAGGCGCGCGCGCCGGAACAGCTCCGGGGCGAAGTTGGGGATGCCGGTGAACGACAGCTGCTCGCCTTCGGTGAAGGTGTCGCCGATCGAGATGGTGCCGTGGTTGTGGATGCCGATCACGTCGCCCGGGAACGCCTCGGCGGCGATCTCGCGGTCGGAGGCCATGAAGGTCAGCGCGTTGGCGAGCTTCTGCTCCTTGCCGCTGCGCACGTGGAAGGCCTTCATGCCGGCGCTGAACTTGCCCGAGCACACGCGCATGAACGCCACCCGGTCGCGGTGCTGGGGGTCCATGTTGGCCTGGATCTTGAAGACGAAGCCGGTCAGTTTCTGCTCGGTCGGCTGCACCTCGCGGCCGGTGGTGGCGCGCCGTTGCGGCGACGGCGCGTGCTCGACGAAGAAGTCCAGCAGCGGCTGCACGCCGAAGTTGTTCACGCCCGAGCCGAAGAACACCGGGGTCTGCTTGCCGTCGAGGTAGGCCTGCTTGTCGAACGGATGGCTGGCGCCCTGCACCAGCTCCAGCTCCTCGCGCAGGTCGGCCAGCATCTTCTCGCCGATCTTCTCGGCCAGGCCCGGTGCGTCCAGCGACGGGAAGATGGTCGAGTCCTGGCGGGTGAAGTTGCGGCCGGGCTCGTACAGGTGGACCTCGCCGCTGACCAGGTGGACCACGCCCTTCAGGCGCTGGCCCATGCCGATCGGCCAGGTCACCGGCGCGCACTGGATGCCGAGCACGCTCTCCACTTCGTCGAGCAGTTCGATCGGGTCCTTGCCCTCGCGGTCGAGCTTGTTGATGAAGGTCATGATCGGGGTGTCGCGCAGGCGGCACACCTCCATCAGCTTGATGGTGCGTTCCTCCACGCCCTTGGCCACGTCGATCACCATCAGCGCCGAGTCCACCGCGGTCAGCACGCGGTAGGTGTCCTCGCCGAAGTCGGCGTGGCCGGGGGTGTCGAGCAGGTTGACGATCTTGCCTTCGTAGGGGAACTGCATCACCGAGGAGGTGACCGAGATGCCGCGCTCCTTCTCCAGCGCCATCCAGTCCGAGGTGGCGTGGCGCGCGGCCTTGCGGCCCTTCACCGAGCCGGCCATCTGGATCGCGCCGCCGAACAGCAGCAGCTTCTCGGTCAGCGTGGTCTTGCCGGCGTCGGGGTGGGAGATGATGGCGAAGGTGCGGCGGCGCGCGGCTTCGGTGGAGACTTCGGACATGGGGAGTCGCGCCGGTCGGGGCGCAGCCGTGGAAAGGGAAGAACGCGATTATAGCGGCCTTCCCGAGGCGCCCGTCCTGGGCCGAACCGACCTTCAAGCCCCAGAGGTCCACGTCCCTTCCCCCGCGTGCGGGGGAAGGTGCCCGCAGGGC
>DNXT01000360.1:0-678 GCA_003505795.1 Lysobacteraceae bacterium
CGCGCCCCTGGCGCGCGAACAGCGCGGTGCCCAGCGCCTGTTCCAGGCTGCGGACATGGCGGCTGACCGCGCCATGGGTCACGTGCAGCTCGTCGGCGGCGCGGCTGACGCTCTGCAGCCGGGCGGCCGCCTCGAACGCGCGCAGCGCGGCCAGCGGGGGCAGGGATGGGCTCATGATGTGTGAGTCTGGATCACAGGTCGCTACGATCTTTTCGATTTATCCGCGACCGCGGACGGGTTAGATTGTCAGCGTTAAATTTAACCCAGTGGATGCCAACGCGCGTCCGCGCCAACGGATCAAGCGCAATGTCGACTTCCCCGATCAGTGACTTTCACGCCTTTCCCGACGCCAGCGGCCACTTCGGCCGGTACGGAGGGCGCTTCGTCGCCGAAACCCTGATCGGGCCGCTGCAGGAGCTGGCCGCCGCCTACGATGCCGCCCGTGCCGACCCGGCCTTCATTGCCGCCTACGACAAGGACCTCAAGCACTACGTCGGCCGGCCCAGCCCGATCTACCACGCCGAACGCCTGAGCCGCGAAGTCGGCGGCGCGCAGATCCTGCTCAAGCGCGAGGACCTCAACCACACCGGCGCGCACAAGATCAACAACACCATCGGCCAGGCGTTGCTGGCCAGTCGCATGGGCAAGACCCGGATCATCGCCGAGACCGGCGCCGGC
>DNXT01000360.1:864-2503 GCA_003505795.1 Lysobacteraceae bacterium
ATCGCCGAGACCGGCGCCGGCCAGCACGGCGTGGCCAGCGCCACCGTCGCCGCGCGGCTGGGCCTGGAGTGCGTGGTCTACATGGGCGCCACCGACATCGAGCGGCAGAAGATCAACGTCTACCGGATGAAGCTGCTCGGCGCCACGGTGGTGCCGGTCACCTCCGGCTCGGCCACCCTCAAGGACGCGCTCAACGAGGCGATGCGCGACTGGGTGACCAACGTCCAGGACACCTTCTACATCATCGGCACCGTCGCCGGCCCCGACCCGTACCCGCGCATGGTCCGCGACTTCAACGCCATCGTCGGCCGCGAGGCGCGCGCGCAGATGCTGGAGGACTATGGCCGGCTGCCGGACGCGATCACCGCCTGCGTCGGCGGCGGCAGCAATGCGATCGGCCTGTTCCATGCGTTCCTCAACGATCACCAGGTGGCGATCTACGGCGCCGAGGCGGCCGGCGACGGCATCGCCAGCGGCCGCCACGCCGCCTCGATCGCCGCCGGCCGCCCGGGGGTGCTGCACGGCAACCGCACCTACGTGATCTGCGACGACGACGGCCAGATCACCGAGACCCATTCGGTCTCGGCCGGCCTGGACTACCCGGGCGTGGGCCCGGAGCACGCGTTCCTGGCCGACAGCGGCCGCGCGAGCTACCTCGGCATCACCGACGACGAGGCGCTGGCCGCGTTCCACCTGCTCGCGCATACCGAAGGCATCCTCGCCGCGCTCGAGTCCAGCCACGCGGTGGCGCAGGCGATCAAGCTGGCGCGCGACCTGCCCAGGGATGCGCTGGTGCTGTGCAACCTGTCCGGCCGCGGCGACAAGGACGTGCATACCATCGCCGCGCGCGAGGGGGTGGCGGTGTGAGCACGCGGGTCACGCGCTCGGGAATGGGGAATCGGGAGTCGGGAATCGGAAAAACCGGCGCCAAGACTTCCTGCACCGGCCTCGCTCCCCAGTCTCCATTCCCCCTTCCCCATTGCCGACACGTCCCATGAGCCGCATTGCCGACACGTTCGCCCAACTTCGCTCCCAAGGCCGCAAGGCCCTGATTCCCTTCGTCACCGCCGGCGATCCCTCGCTGGAGGCGACCGTGCCGGTGATGCACGCGCTGGTGCGGGGCGGTGCCGACGTCATCGAGCTGGGAGTGCCGTTCTCCGATCCGATGGCCGACGGCCCGACCATCCAGCGCAGCTCCGAGCGCGCGCTGGAACGCGGGGCCGGGCTGGCCTACGTGCTGGAGGCGGTGCACGAGTTCCGCCGCGAGGACCCGCAGACCCCGGTGGTGCTGATGGGCTATCTCAACCCGGTGGAGATCCACGGCGCCGCGCGCTTCGCGGCGGCGGCGGTCGCGGCCGGCGTCGATGGCGTGCTGCTGGTCGACCTGCCCCCGGAAGAGGCGGCCGAGACCCGCGAGGTGTTCTCCGCCGCGGGCCTGGACCTGATCGTGCTGGCCGCGCCGACCACCACCGGCGCGCGGGCGAAGGCACTGTGCGAGAACGCGCAGGGATACCTGTACTACGTCAGTTTCGCCGGCGTGACCGGTGCCGTCCGGCTGGATACCCGCGCCGCCGGCGACCGGCTGCGCCAGCTCCGCGAGCATGCCCGGGTCCCGGTGGTGGCCGGCTTCGGCATCAAG
>DNXT01000391.1 GCA_003505795.1 Lysobacteraceae bacterium
CCGCTCTTCCGATCTCGCTGCCGCCGGCGCCGCGAACTCGCTGATCGCGAGCGGCTCCTGCGCCGGCAGCGGCAGCGGCGCGGTCGGCTGCACCGGCACGCTCTGCTGCGGTTGCCGGCGCACGGGCGTGCTGGTCTCGACCGGCTGCGGCAGCGCCGGTGGCTGCGGGATCGATTCGGGGATCTGCCAGCGCGGCTGCGGCGCCTCGCGGGCCGGCGGAACGGCGCGGTAGGACAGCGGAATCAACAGCAGCGCCAGGGCCAGGACGTGCAGGGCGATCGCGGTACTGAACGCGAGCACGCGCGAGGGCTCGATGCGCGGGATATACGACGAGGGATGCGTGCGAACCATGATTCCACCTCCGGAAGGAACTGCGGAAAGGAACTGCAGGAGCGAGGTCCCGCGGATCCGGCGGGACACGCCGATCATGGTGTCGGCGCGGCGCGGCCGAACAGTGGCCGGCCGGCGCGTGTTTGGCTGGCATTGGGGTTGGGGTCTGCCAACGCTGCCGGCGCAGTCCACGCTGCATCTGCGTGCAACGCGAAGACGGCGCCACCAGGGCGCCGTCTGTCGATCGAACGGGTGGCGCCGGGCTCAGCGGCCCAGTTCGAACGTCACCTCGAGGTTGATCGAGAGGGTGGTCTCGCCGGGCGCCACCGGGGTCGCCTCGGCCTTGTCCATCGCCATCGCGCGCATCATCGGCACCGGACGCATGCCGCCGCCCTGGCCTTCGGAGATGCTGACGATGCGCCTGACCTTCAGGCCCAGCGACTTCGCGTACGTCTGCGCGCGCGCCTGCGCCTTCTGCAGCGCGGCCAGGCGCGCCTCGTCGTAGACCGGCTCGGGCTGGTCGATCTCGAACGACGGCCCGTTGATCTGGTTGGCGCCCTGTGCGGCGAGCACGTCCAGCACCTTGCCGAGCTTGGCGATGTCGCGGACCTTCAGGCTGACCGTGTTGCTGGCCTGGTAGCCGTTGATCCTCGGCGCCTCGTTGTCCTTGTACTGGTAGCGCGGGCTGAGGTTGATGCCGCTGGTCTGGATGTCCTTCTCGGCGATGCCGGCCGCGCGGATCGCCGCCATCACCTTGTCCATCTGCTGCGCGTTCTGGCGCATCGCGGTGTTGCCGTCCGCCGCCTCGGTGATCACGCCGGCCGACAGGGTCGCCACGTCGGGGACGCGCTTGGCCTCGGCTTCGGCGGAAACGTTCAGCAGGGTGGCGTCGCCGGGGATCGAGTACGACGGAGCGGTCTGGGCATGGGCGGTCATGACGGCTCCCGGGACGAGGGACAGGGCGAGCAGCAGCGGGGTGAGGCGGAAGTGCATATGGTTCTCCTTAGGTATATGCGTGACCGAGCGTGTTGCCTGGACGATGAACCGGCAGTGAGCCGGTCCGCGTCGCGCGGACCGGCCGCCAAAGCCGCTTGGCGCGCGCTGGCACGGGTTATGCTTGCGCGATGCTCTATCTCGCCTCGCGGTCGCCCCGCAGAAAACAATTGTTGCAGCGCCTGGACCTGGCGTTCGAGACGCTCCACCTGGACGTGCCCGAGCTCCGCGACCCGGCCGAGTCCGCCGCGGACTACGTGGCGCGGGTGGCGCTGGAAAAGGCGCAGGCCGGCCTGGCGCAGGTGCGTGCGCGCGATCCGGACGCGATCGTGCTGGGCGCGGACACCGAAGTGGTGCTGGACGGGCGCGTGTTCGGCAAGCCGGCCGGCCGCGACGACGCGATCGCGATGCTGACCGCGCTGGCCGGGCGCACCCACGAGGTGATCACCTCGATCGCCGTGGTGGCCGGCGCGCGCGCGCCGGGCCGCGACCAGGTGGTGTCGCAGGTCAGCTTCTGCCCGATGCCGGCCGCGGCGATCGCCCGCTACGTCGACGGCGGCGAGCCGATGGGCAAGGCCGGCGCCTACGCCATCCAGGGCGTCGGCGAACGCTTCGTCAGCCGGCTCGACGGCAGCCATTCGGGGGTGATGGGACTCCCGCTGTACCAGACCGCGCAGCTGCTGGCTGCCTTTGGAGTGCACTGATGTCGGAAGAGATCCTGGTCAACGTCACCCCGCGCGAGACCCGCGTGGCGGTGATCGAGAACGGCATGCTGCAGGAACTGCACATCGAGCGCGGCTGGCGCCGCGGCGTGGTCGGCAACATCTACAAGGGCAAGGTGCAGCGGGTCATGCCCGGCATGCAGGCCGCCTTCGTCGAGGTCGGGCTGGAGCGCGCCGCGTTCCTGCACGCCAACGACGTGGTGCGCCCGGCGCCGGCCGCGGCCAGCGTGGTCGACGTCGAGGAGACCACGCTGCCGCCGCCGCCGGCCGCGTCGGTGCCGATCGTCGAGCTGCTGCGCGACGGCCAGGACATCGTGGTGCAGGTGGTCAAGGACCCGATCGGCAGCAAGGGCGCACGCCTGACCACGCAGATCAGCATCCCGTCGCGCTACCTGGTGCTGCTGCCGCAGTCCAAGGTGGTCGGCGTGTCGGCGCGGATCGAGGACGAGGCCGAGCGGCTGCGCCTGAAGACCCTGGTGACCGAACTGTCGGCCAGCCACGGTGGCTACGGCTACATCATCCGCACCAACGCCGAAGGGCAGCCGGCCGAGGCGCTGGCCGAGGACGTCGCCTACCTGTCGCGGGTCTGGAACGTGGTGGAGCGGCGCGGCCGCGAGGCGCCGCCGTGCAGCATGATCTACGAGGACCTGAACCTGCCGCTGCGCGCGGTGCGCGACCTGATCCGCAAGGACGTGGACAAGGTCAAGGTCGATTCCAACGGCACCTTCGCGCAGCTGCAGGCGTTCGTGGCCAAGTACATGCCGGTGCTGGCCGAGAAGCTGGAGCTGTACACCGGCGACCGGCCGATCTTCGACCTGTACGGGGTCGAGGACGAGATCGGCCGCGCGCTGGACAAGCAGGTGCCGCTGAAGTCCGGCGGCTACCTGGTGATCGACCAGACCGAGGCGATGACCACGGTCGACGTCAACACCGGCTCGTTCGTCGGCCAGCGCAACCTGGAGGAAACGGTGTTCCGCACCAACCTGGAGGCGGCGCAGGCGGTGGCGCGGCAGCTGCGGCTGCGCAACCTGGGCGGGATCATCATCATCGACTTCATCGACATGAACGACCCGGAGCACCGCCGCCAGGTGCTGCGCACGCTGGAGAAGGCGCTGGCCCGCGACCACGCCAAGACCACGGTGTACGAGTTCTCGCCGCTGGGACTGGTGGAGATGACCCGCAAGCGCACCGTCGAGAGCCTGGAACGGCAGCTGTCCGAGCCGTGCCCGGAGTGCGGCGGCCGCGGCAGCATCAAGACCGCCGAGACGGTCACCTACGAGATCTTCCGCGAAATCACCCGCGCGGTGCGCCAGTTCGACGCCGCGCGGCTGCTGGTGATCGCCTCGTCCAAGGTGGTCGCGCGGATCACCGACGAGGAATCGGCGGCGGTGGCCGAGCTGGAGGAATTCCTGGGCAAGAGCATCCGCTTCCAGGCCGACGAACAATACCTGCAGGAGCAGTTCGACGTGGTCCTGTTGTGAGGCAGGGATTCGGGATTGGGGATT
>DNXT01000389.1 GCA_003505795.1 Lysobacteraceae bacterium
GCGTTGCCGACGCCTGATCGGTGCCAAGTGTCCGTGGTCAAAGCCCCCTCTCCCATCGGGAGAGGGGTTGGGGATGAGGGTACGGGCGAAGCCCCTCATGTCGTTCGACGGCACCAGGCTTCGCCCCTACCCTCATCCGTCCCTCCGGGGCACCTTCTCACGAGGGGAGAAGGAACTGCCGACATTGGGCGCTAATAGCGAAGATGGCGTAGTTCCAGGCCTTGCCAAGCGCTCGTCGAGCGTGGCCCCGGGCCCGTATTGGGCACGGGCCCTGAACGCGATTCCCGACGATTTCATGACGGGGAAGAGAACCATTGCTGGAATCCTTCGGGCGCCGCAAACCGGATGGTGCGCATCCGCTCGGCCTTGTCCGAGGGCAACGATCTTTTCCGTGCTCACGGACGATGAGATGGAAGAATTCATGGCGAGCCTCAATAAGATCGAAACCCGGCTGAAAGCACTGCTGGAAGCCGAGGGGTAGAAGCGCCGCTCGCAGGGATATCTGCATAAATCGGCTCCAGCCAGTCGTCCGGCATGGCTCTCCCGCCGTGCCGACCCACGAAAGGCCTGACAGCGGACATTCTTCGTTCCAGCCGCAACAAAAGATAAATGGATCGCACAGCAAAAGTTGGATCCATTAAACATTTTCACGCCACCGCCGATACCTGCCACAAGGCCGGGACCGCGTCATTGATCCAGATCAATCGGCAACCACCTGCGCGCCGGGCCACTCGGCAGTCACCCGGCCGAGGCATCGCTCGACCTCCGGCCAGGCGCCGTCCTTTTCACCGCGAGGCAGGGAAGCCGCGCCGCGTAATGAGCTTTCGGAACTCTCAGTCATGAACAGATTTGCCCATCTTCCCATCGGTGTTCGTCTGGCCCTGCTGGTGACCCTGTCGGTCGCCGTCGTGCTGTTGCTGCTGACCTGGCTGGTCTATCGCCAGTCCGCCAGCGCCTACGAAACCAAGAGCCAGCAGGGCCTGGCCACGGCCACCCACGTCGTGCAGGACACGGTCGCGCTCTACAACCGCGCCCTCATCGAGGACACCGAACGCCTGACCGGCGGATTCTCGGCGATGCTGCCGCCCGGCCCGGCCGGGCAGGATCACGCCCACCTGCTCGAGCGCGGCGACTTCTCGGTGCCCGACCTGACCTTCGGCGGCAAGTCGCTGCCCACCGATCACAAGCTGGTGGACCGCTTCACCGAGGCCACCTCGGCGGTGGCGACGGTGTTCTCGCGCAGCGGCGACGATTTCGTGCGCATCTCCACCTCGCTCACCAACGAGAACGGCGAGCGGGTCATCGGCACCGCGCTGGACCACAAGCATGCGGCCTACCCGCTGGTCAGCAGCGGCAAGCCCTATACCGGCCGCGCCAAGCTGTTCGGACGCGACTACATGACCCACTACCAGCCGCTGCTGGATGTCGAGGGCAAGGTGATCGGCATCCTGTTCGTGGGCGTCAACTACGGCGACGGCCTGGTCGCGCTGAAGGAGCGCCTGCGCCAGCTGCGCGTCGGCGCCGACGGCTATTTCTTCGTGGTCGACAACGCCGATGGCGACGCCAAGGGCAGCGTCGTGGTGCATCCCAGCAGCGAAGGCGTGAAGGCCGATACGCTGGTGGCCGAACGCGACCGCGCCAGGTTCCAGAAACTGATCGACGGCAGCGATGCCGTCGCCGTGCTCGACGTGGCCGCCAAGAGCGGCGACCCGGCCATTCCCGCCACGGTCAGCGTCGAACACTTCGCACCGTGGAAATGGGCCCTGGTCGGCGTCGAGCCACGCACCCAGCTCACCGCCACCCTGCGGCACATGATGGGCATCATGCTGCTGCTCTCGGCGGTGGCGATCGGCCTGCTGGCCGCCCTGGTGTTCACCGCCTCGCGCCGCATGGTCGGCCAGCCGCTGGCGCACGCCGCCCGCATCGCCCGCGAGATCGCGGCCGGCAGGCTCGACAATGCGGTCGGCGTGCACGGCCGCGACGAGGCCGGCCAGTTGCTGGAGAGCATGGACACCATGCAACGCCAGGTACGCTCGGTGATCGCCGCGCAGCGCGAGATGGCCCGGCACCACGACGAAGGCACGATCAGCCATCGCATGGACGAGAGCCTCTTCCCCGGCGACTACGGCGCGATGGTGCGCGACACCAACGCGCTGGTGGCCGGGCACATCGAGGTCAAGACGCGCCTGATCGAACTGATGCAGCGCTATGCCATCGGCGACCTGAGCCTGGACATGGAGGCACTGCCCGGCGAGAAGGCGGTCATCAGCGACACCATGGCCCAGGTCAAGCGCAGCCTGATCGCCATCAACGCCGAAGCCAAGCGCCTGAGCGCCGCCGCGGCGGCCGGCGACTTCTCGGTCCGCGGCGACGCCGAGGCGTTCCAGCACGATTTCCGCGCGATGATCCAGGCGCTGAACCTGCTGATGGAAACCACCGACGACAACCTCGGCCAGGTATCGACCCTGCTGCAGGCGATCGCCGAGGGCGACCTGACCGCGCGCATGCACGGCCAGTTCCAGGGCGTGTTCGCGAGCATGCGCGACGACGCCAACACCACCGTGCAGCGCCTGACCGAGATCGTCGGCCGCATCCAGGCCGCGTCCTCCAGCATCAACCTGGCCGCCGGCGAGATCGCCACCGGCAACAGCGATCTGTCGCGCCGCACCGAGCAGCAGGCCGCCAACCTGGAGGAGACCGCCGCCTCGATGGAGGAACTGACCTCCACCGTGCGCCAG
>DNXT01000095.1:0-266 GCA_003505795.1 Lysobacteraceae bacterium
CGACGCGCGCATGCGCCGGCTGGAGCCGGTCAACCTGGCCGCGATCAGCGAGTACGGCGAGGCGGCGCAGCGCGCCGAGTACCTGGAGGCGCAGAACGTCGACCTGACCACCGCGCTGGAGACGCTGGAGGACGCGATCCGCAAGATCGACCGCGAGACCCGCGGCCGCTTCAAGGACACCTTCGACCGGGTCAATGCCGGCGTGCAGGCGCTGTACCCGCGCCTGTTCGGCGGCGGCCATGCCTACCTGGAGCTGACCGGCGAGG
>DNXT01000095.1:468-5830 GCA_003505795.1 Lysobacteraceae bacterium
ACCTGGAGCTGACCGGCGAGGACCTGCTCGACACCGGCGTGACGATCATGGCGCGGCCGCCGGGCAAGCGCGTGTCCAGCATCTCGCTGCTGTCCGGCGGCGAGAAGGCGATGACCGCGGTGGCGCTGGTGTTCGCGATCTTCCAGCTCAACCCGGCGCCGTTCTGCCTGCTCGACGAGGTCGACGCGCCGCTGGACGAGGCCAACGTCGGCCGCCTGGCCAACATGGTCAAGGAGATGAGCGAGAAGGTGCAGTTCCTGTTCGTCAGCCACAACAAGGCGACGATGGAAGCGGCGCACCAGCTGTCCGGCGTCACCATGCGCGAGCCGGGCGTCAGCCGGCTGGTCAGCGTGGACCTGGAAGAGGCCGCGCGTTTGGCGGGCGCGGCGTGACGTGCCATCCTTGCATGAATGAATTCATCGCGAACCATCGCCGGAGAGACCCCGAATGTCCGACATGGCCCTGATCCGCATCGGCATCCTGGCCGCAGGCCTGCTGCTGATCGCCGCCATCTTCCTGTTCGGCCGCCCCAAGAAGCCCGCGCAGGGGCGCCGGGTCGAGCCGAACGACGGCGCGCCGCGCGAGCGCCGTGAACCGTCGATTTCCGCCGACGGCCAGCCGCAGGCGGGCGCGGGCGACTACAGCGGCGAAGTCTCGCAGCCCGAACTGGGGCTGGAACCGTCCGACGCCGAGACCGGCACCGAGCTGGGCAAGCGCCCGAACCAGGATTTCGACAAGATCGTCTCGCTGTTCGTCGCGGCCAAGGCCGGCCAGGTGCTGCGCGGCGAGGACATCGTGGTCGCGGCCGAGAAGACCGGGCTGACCTTCGGCCACATGAACGTGTTCCACCGCCTGGTGGAAGGGCATCCCGAGCGCGGGCCGATCTTCAGCATGGCCAGCATCCTCAAGCCGGGCAGCTTCGACATGAACCATATCCGCGAGATGCAGACCCCGGCGATCGCGTTCTTCCTGACCCTGCCGGCGCCGATGACCGCGCTCGATGCGTGGGAGAAGATGCTGCCGACGGTGCAGCGCATGGCCGAACTGCTCGACGGCGTGGTGCTGGACGACAGCCGCAACGCCCTCGGCCGCCAGCGCGTCGCGCACATCCGCGACGACCTGCGGGCCTACGACCGCCAGCACCAGGCGCCGCCGCGGGCCGGGGTTGAACACCCGGTCCTGGTCGCTGGCCGACAGCCGCGCGTACAGCGGCAGCACCTCGGTCTCGCGGTACTTGCGCCGCTCCAGCGCATGGTGGGCGTCGCGGATCTCGCGCTCGCCGGACAGGAATACCAGCACGTCGCCGCGCGGATCCAGGCGGGTGATCTCGTCGATCGCCGCCACGATGGCGGTGAGGCCGGGATTCGAGATTCGGGATTCGTGATTCGCAGAAACGCGGCCAGCAGCACGCTCGCCGCTACCGGCCGTTTCCAATCCCGAATCCCCAATCCCCAATCCCGGCTCTTCCACCGGCCGATAACGCACTTCCACCGGGTAGGTGCGCCCTTCCACGTCGATCACCGGCGCGTCGTCGAAGTGCCGGGAGAAGCGCGCGGTGTCGATCGTGGCCGAGGTCACGATCAGCTTCAGGTCCGGCCGCTTCCTCAGCAGCTGCTTGAGGTAGCCGAGCAGGAAGTCGATGTTGAGGCTGCGCTCGTGCGCCTCGTCGACGATGATCGTGTCGTAGGCCGACAGCCAGCGGTCGCTGGCGATCTCCGCCAGCAGGATGCCGTCGGTCATGAACTTGATCCGCGACTCGTCGCCGACCCTGTCGGTGAAGCGCACCTGGAAGCCGACCGTCGTGCCCAGCGGCGACTTCAGCTCCTCGGCCACGCGGGTGGCCACCGCGCGCGCGGCGATCCGGCGCGGCTGGGTGCAGCCGATCATGCCGGCGACGCCGCGTCCGGCCGCCAGGCACAGCTTGGGCAGCTGGGTGGTCTTGCCCGAGCCGGTCTCGCCGGCGATCACCACCACCGGATGCGCGCGGATCAATGCGACGATGCGCTCGGCCTCGCGGGCGATCGGCAGCTGCTCGTCCAGGGTGATCGACGGCTGCGACCGCTCGCGCGCCTGCCGCCGGGACACCGATGCCTGCAACGCCTGCTCGAACGCCTGCTGCGCCGCCTGGTTGGCAGGCTTGCCCTGCCAGCGCGACCATAGGCCGAACAGGCGGCCACGGTCGCGGCTCATCGCGCCGTCGATGGCGCGGCGGCGCTCGTGCAGCCTGGCCGCCATGTCTTTTTCGATAGCACTCATCAATCGACAGATGTGAAATATTGAATTACGACCGACCCTTTAGTCTGTCTATTGTGACGCCATATCAGTCCCACAAGGAGAATCCATCATGGCCAAGACCAAAACCAGCAAGCCCACCGGCAAGTCCAAACTGGCGTCCGCGGCGCCCTCGGCGCCGAACATCGATATCGGGATCAAGGACGGCGATCGCAAGAAGATCGCCGACGGCCTCTCGCACTACCTCGCCGACGCCTACACGCTGTACCTGAAGACCCACAACTTCCACTGGAACGTGACCGGGTCGATGTTCAACTCGCTGCACACCATGTTCGAGACCCAGTACACCGAGCAGTGGGGCGCGCTGGACGAGGTCGCCGAGCGCATCCGCGCGCTGGGCTTCAACGCCCCGGGCTCGTACCGGGAGTTCGTCGCGCTGACCTCGATCCCCGAGGAACCGGGCCTGACCGACAGCGCCGACTGGCGCGAGATGGTGCGCCAGCTGGTGACCGGCAACGAGGCGGTCTGCCGCACCGCGCGCAAGGTGCTCGGCACCGCCGACGACGCCGGCGACGACCCGACCGTGGACCTGCTGACCCAGCGCCTGCAGACCCACGAGAAGTACGCCTGGATGCTGCGCTCGCTGCTGCAGTGAGCGGCACCGCCCGATGACGACGACGCCCGGCGATGCCGGGCGTCTGCTTTTGCGCACGCCATTGCCGGCGCTGGCGCAGGCCGGCGGCGTGATGACCCAGCTCGGGCTCGGCCGCGACGCGCAGTCCAAGCTGTTCTACATGGTCAAGGTCGAGAACGCGCGCTTCAACAAGCAGGTGGTGCCCGGCGACGTGCTGATCCTGGAGGTGCAGATGAAGCGGCTGATCCGCAACATGGGCTGGTACTACGGCGAGGCCAAGGTGAATGGCGAGGTGGTCGCCTGCGCCGAGGTGATGTGCGCCGGCGCCAAGGGCTGATCCCGAGGAGAGATGATGAGCGACACCCCGGTCCTGATCCATCCGACCGCCTGCGTCGACCCGTCGGCGAAGCTTGCCGCCGGCGTCAAGGTCGGCGCCTTCAGCCTGATCGGCGCCGACGTGGAAATCGGCGAAGGCACCGAGGTCGGCCCGCATTGCAGCATCCACGGCCCGACCCGGATCGGCCGCAACAACCGCTTCATCGGCCACGCCGCCATCGGCGGCGAACCGCAGGACAAGAAGTACGCCGGCGAGCGCACCGAGCTGGTGATCGGCGACGACAACGTGATCCGCGAATTCGTCACCATCAACCGCGGCACCGGCGGCGGCGGCGGCATCACCACCGTCGGCAACGGCAACTGGATGCTGGCCTACACCCATGTCGCGCACGACTGCCACGTCGGCGACAACTGCGTGTTTTCCAACAACACCACGCTGGCCGGCCACGTCACCGTGGGCGACTACGTGATCATCAGTGGCTTCGCCGGCGCGCACCAGTTCTGCCGCATCGGCGCCCATGCGTTTCTCGGCATGGGCGCGCTGACCAACGGCGACGTGCCGCCGTTCACGATGGTCGGCAGCGACTCGCTGGGCCGCCCGCGCGGCATCAACAGCGAAGGCCTCAAGCGTCGCGGTTTCGACGCCGAGCGCATCGCCGCGATCAAGCGCGCCTACCGCACGCTGTACGTGGCCGGCCTGCCGCTGGCCGAGGCCAAGCTGCAGCTCGCCGAGCAGGCCAAGAGCAGCGACGACGTGAAGGGCCTGCTGGAGTTCATCGACAGCGCCGAGAGGCCGTTGCTGCGATGAACACGGGGATTCGGGATTCGGGATTCGGGATTCGGGAAAGCGGCTCCCCGCCGACGCCCGCTCCTGCTGTTGCCAATCCCCAATCCCCAATCCCCAATCCCGGCTCCCCACGCATCGCGCTGATCGCCGGCGAGGCCTCGGGCGACCTGCTCGGTGCCGGGCTGATCGACGAACTGCGCAAGCGCTACCCGAACGCGCAGTTCGCCGGCATCGGCGGCGACGGCATGCGCAATGCCGGCTGCGAGACCTGGTTCGACGCCAGCGAACTGGCGGTGATGGGCCTGGCCGAGGTGCTGCGCCACCTGCCGCGGCTGCTGCGCCTGCGCCGCGAGTTCCGCGAGCGCGTGCTGGCCTGGAAGCCGGACGTGTTCATCGGCATCGACGCCCCCGACTTCAACCTCGGCGTGGAGCGCTGGCTCAAGCAGCGCGGCGTGCGCACCGTGCACTACGTCAGTCCCTCGGTCTGGGCCTGGCGCGAGAAGCGTGCCGAAAAGATCGGCGCCAGCGCCGACCTGGTGCTGTGCCTGTTCCCGATGGAGCCGCCGATCTACGCGCGCCACGGCATCGACGCGCGCTTCGTCGGCCACCCGATGGCCGACGACATCGGCTACCAGGCCGACCGCGACGCCGCCCGCGCGATGCTCGGCATTTCCTCCTCCAGCCCGGTGCTGGCGGTGCTGCCCGGCAGCCGCCAGGGCGAGATAGCGCGGCTCGGCGAGACCTTCTTCGAGGCCGCCTGGCAGGTGTCCGAGCAGGTGCTCGGGCTGCACGTGCTGGTGCCTGCGGCCAATCCCGGCTGCAAGCCGCTGCTGGCCGAGCAGCTGTCGCGCTCGGCGCTGCCGGTGATGCGCTCGCACCTGCTCGACGGCAATGCCCGGCTGGCGATGCTGGCCGCGGACGTGGTGCTGCTCGCCTCCGGCACCGCCACCCTGGAGGCCATGCTGGTGAAGCGGCCGATGGTGGTCGGCTACAAGGTCGCCCCGCTCACCTACCGCATCGTCAAGGCGCTCGGGCTGATCAAGGTGGACCGCTTTGCGCTGCCCAACATCCTCGCCCGGGAAGACCTCGCGCCGGAACTGATGCAGGACGACTGCACGCCGGAGAACGTCGCCGCCGCGGTGCTGGACTGGTTCCGGCATCCGGACAAGATCGCACGCCTGCAGCCGCGCTACCTGCAACTGCACGCCGAGCTGCGCCGCGACGCCTCGGCGCGTGCCGCCGATGCGGTCGCCGGGTTGCTGGCGCAACGGGATTCGAGATTCGGGATTCGGGATTCGGCGGAGACATCACAATGAAACCCGCCACTGCGCTGCCGTTGTTCAACGAATCCCCAATCCCGAATCCCCAATCCC
>DNXT01000024.1 GCA_003505795.1 Lysobacteraceae bacterium
GGCTGCGCCTGCGCGCGCGCCTGCAGCAGGTCGAGGACGAGGTCGAGGTGGACCTGCCGGCCGCGTCCGGGACTTTCCAGGCCGGCCAGCAGCTGACGCTGTCGGCGCGCCGCTATGGCGTGTTCGAACGCGTGCACGGGTAAGTGGCGCGGGCGCGCGGAATCGCCGGGGCGGGGCGGACCGCTCGGGAGACGATAACGGTTGCAACAGATGTTGCACCGCAACGGCGGTTGGGTTAAGAATCCGTAAAACCGTGATGACCGCCAGACCCGCAGTTTCCTCCGCCCACCGCCCCAGGAGATTTGCCGCATGAAGTCGCATGCCCTCGGTTGTGCCGTGATGTTCGCGCTGTTCTCCCTGTCCACCACTGCGGTCGCCCAGGATCAGGAGGAAGAATCCTCTTCCCCGTTCAGCGGCACCTTTGCGGTAACCAACGACTACGTGTTCCGCGGCGTTTCCCAGACCAACGAGGATCCGGCGTTCCAGGCCGGCTTGACCTACACCTCGCCGATCGGCCTGTACGTCGGCACCTGGGCCTCGAACGTCGACTTCGGCCCCGGCGACCCGGACTGGGAAGTGGACGGCTTCGTCGGCTACGCCGTCGATTTCTCGGAGAACTGGAACTTCGACGTCGTCCTCAACCGCTACAACTATCCCGGCGCCGGCGCGTCCAACTACAACGAGCTGATCACCAAGACCACGTTCCTGGACACCTACAGCCTGACCGTCGCCTACACCGACGACGTCTACGGCCTGGACGAGGACAGCTTCTATTACGCGCTGGACGCCAGCTGGTCGCTGCCGCAGGACTTCAGCTTCGGCCTGCACGTGGGCCGCACCACCTACGCCTCGGCGCTGGACGAGTTCTACAAGGACTACACCGACTACGCGGCGACCGTGGGCAAGACGTTCGGCCCGCTGGACCTGAGCGTGGGCTACTACGACACCAGCCGCAGCGCCGAATACGGCTTCGGCAAGCAGAACTCCGACGGCCGCGTCGCGGTGGTGGCCACGGTCAGCTGGCCGTAGGCGCGATCGGCAACAGCAAAGGCGCCCACCGGGCGCCTTTGCCATATCCATCGCGGTTTCCCGTAGGAGCGACTTCAGTCGCGACGGGGACTTGCCGGCAAAGCCTCATCGCGACTGAAGTCGCTCCCACGGGGCCGCCGGTGTTTCAGTTCCAGCTCAGCACGACCTTGCCGGCCTTGCCTTCCTCCATCAGGTCGAAGCCCTTCTGGAACTCGTCGATCGGCAGCTGGTGGGTCAGCACCTTGCCCAGCGGGAAACCGCTCAGAACAAGCTGCGTCATCTTGTACCAGGTCTCGTACATCTTGCGGCCATAGATGCCCTGCACGGTCAGGCCCTTGAAGATGATCTTGTCCCAGTCGCAGCCGGCGCCCCTGGGCATGATCCCGAGCATGGCGATCTTGCCGCCGTGGTACATGCAGTCGAGCATGTCGTTGAACGCGCGCGGATTGCCGCTCATCTCCAGGCCGACGTCGAAGCCCTCCATGTGCAGGTCGGCCATCACGTCCTTGAGCGAGGTGTTGGACACGTTGACCACGCGGGTGGCGCCCATGTCGGCGGCCAGCTTCAGGCGGAAGTCGTTGACGTCGGTGACCACCACGTTGCGCGCGCCGATGTGCTTGCAGATGCCGGCGGCGATGATGCCGATCGGGCCGGCGCCGGTGATCAGCACGTCCTCGCCGATCACGTCGAACTCCAGCGCGCAGTGCGCGGCGTTGCCGTAGGGGTCGAAGAACGCGGCCAGCTCGGACGGGATCTGGTCGGGGATCGGCCACAGGTTGCTGGCCGGCATCACCATGTACTCGGCGAAGGCGCCGTTGACGTTGACGCCGATGCCGACCGTGTTCGGGCACAGGTGCGGGCGGCCGCCGCGGCAGTTGCGGCAGTGGCCGCAGACGATGTGGCCCTCGGCCGAGACGCGCTGGCCGACCTGGTAGCCGGTCACCGCCGAGCCGAGCTCGGCGATGCGGCCGACGAACTCGTGGCCGATGGTCAGGCCCGGCTTGATCGTGCGCTGGCTCCACTCGTCCCACAGGTAGATGTGCAGGTCGGTGCCGCAGATCGCGGTCTTCTCCAGCTTGATCAGCACCTCGTTGGGGCCCGGCACCGGCCTGGGTACCTCTTCCAGCCAGATGCCCTTGGCTGCTTCGCGCTTTACCAGCGCCTTCATCGTCTGTGCCATCTGCTGCCAACCTGCCGTACGGATAAATGAGGGGGCGGATTATAAGGCGAGCCACCGCGCGTGCCGTGCTGCGGCGCCAGAACCGGGGGCGCCAGGCCACGCTCGGCGGACGGGCGCGGATCGTTACGGCCTAACGTCCCATCCGCGAGGCCTGTCCGGCGTCGCGGTTGCTGGAGGAGCTGGAACCGGGCCGGCAGGGGGCAGCGGCAAAGGCCCTGCTTTCGTTGCTTTTCGCAGGAGCGACTTCAGTCGCGATGGGGCCTTCCCTGTAAAGCCCCATCGCGACTGAACGGCCTCGGCATGCCGAGGCCACTCCTGCGAAGTCCGGGCCTAGAACTCCGCGTTGAGGCTGATCATGTACTGGCGCGGCGCGCCGGCCATCAGCGTCTGGTTGTAGCCGTTCGGGTCGGAGGCGACGTAGCCGTTGGTGCCGGTGGTGGCGAAGTAGCGCTTGTCGGTCAGGTTGGTGGCGTTCAGCGACAGGCCGACGTTGGAGAACGCGCCTACCTTGCCGAAGTCGTAGCCGGCGCCGGCGTTGAACAGCCAGTACGACGGCACCGCCGAGTCGTTGAGGTAGGTGATGTAGCGCTTGCCGGTGTACTTGCCGTCCAGCGACAGGCGCAGGCCACCGAGCTGGTAGCCCAGGCTGGAGGAGAACATCCACTGCGGCAGGCCGACCACGCGCTTGTCGGCGGTCTCCACCACGCCGTTGTTGAGGTAGTCGTCCTTGTACTTGGTGTCGTTCCAGGACAGCGCGTTGAGCCAGCTCAGGCCCTGCACCGGCTTCCACACGAAGGCCAGGTCCAGGCCGTGGCTGTCGACCGCGCCGACGTTGCTGAGGATCGCCGAGCAGGTCTGGATCGCGCTGCACGGGGAGATGGTCAGCAGGCGGTTGGAGAAGCGCGTGTAGTAGGCGCCGACCGAGGCCTCGTAGGTCTGGCCGTGGGCGCGGTAGCCGACCTGGAAGGTCTGCGATTCCTCCGGGTCCAGCGTGCTCTTGTTGGCGTCGAAGGTGGCCTGCGCGGTGGAGAACGGCGCGTAGCCGTAGGCGGCGATGTTCTTGCTGTAGGAGGCGTAGACGTCCTGGCGCTCGTCCAGCGCGTAGCTGATGCCGGCCTGCGGCAGGAAGCTGTCCTTGGCCTCGATCGAGCCGCTGGCATAGACGCTGGAGGGCACCAGCGAATGCGCGCGGGTGGCGGTGCGCAGCGCCTTGGCGCCGAAGTTCACGGTCAGGCGCTCGTCGAGCAGGCGCAGGGTGTCCTGGGCGTAGAACATGCGCGTCCAGGTGTCGTACTGCTGGATGTAGTCGCGGCGGAACGGCGCGCGGCCGTCGCTGTAGAAGGTGTAGATCGAGGTCAGCGCGCCGTCCAGGCCGAAGTAGTTGCGCGACTGGGTGTTCTTGTTGTTCTCGGCCCACAGGCCGACCTCGACCTCGTGCGCGCCGGCGGTGAACTTCAGCGCGCCGGTCAGGCCGTAGCGGTCCAGGCCGTAGTCGGTGGTGCGCATCGACAGCGGCAGGCCGTTGGGCGAGGGCTGGTACGGGGTGATCCACTGGCCTTCGCCGCGGTTGCCGTGGTAGTAGCCGGTGACGTCCAGGGTGGCGCTGCCGCCCAGGTTGAAGCTGCCGCCCAGGCCGGCCAGGGTGTCGCGGCGGATGCCGGCGCCCCAGTAGTAGCTGGCGTCGAGCCAGTCGTAGTCGTCGGGCAGCGCCGCCAGCGACTGCGGGTAGCCGTTCTCCACGCCGGCGAAGGCGCCGGTGTTCTGGTAGGCCTGCGCCATCTGCATCGCCGTGTCCCAGTCCGGGACCAGGTAGTCGAAGTTCCAGCCCAGCGCCTTCTGGCTGGTCAGCGACAGGTCCATGTAGTCCTGTTCCTTGCGCCGCGAGGTGCTGGCGAACAGGCGCAGCTGGTTGCCCTCGCCCCAGGCGTACAGCGCCTTCAGGTTGGCCTGCTGGTATTGCTGCTCGCCCGAGCCCTTCCACTTGTCGGTGTCGGCGTCGGCGTAGGAGGCGTAGATCGAGAAGCCGTT
Organism: Lysobacteraceae bacterium; assembly: GCA_003505795.1. Lineage (GTDB taxonomy): Bacteria > Pseudomonadota > Gammaproteobacteria > Xanthomonadales > Xanthomonadaceae > UBA8801. The sequence continues at coordinate 4,238 of DNXT01000024.1, forward strand.
GTGCTCGCCCGAATCCGCGCGCGCGAAGCTGCGGCGCGCGCCGTCGGAACCGAAGCCCTGCGAGAAGCGCGCGCCCGGCTGCAGGTCCGGGTCGGCCGACTGGAACTGCAGGGTGCCGCCGAGGTTGCTGTTGGAGGCGGTGCCGAGCGCACCGGCACCCTGCGCCAGTTCCACCGCGGCCAGGTTCTCCGAGCTGATCGCGCGGGTGATCGACAGGCCGTTGGTGACGCCGTAGCTCATGTTGCCCAGCGGGATGCCGTCGAGGGTGAAGCCCAGCCGGCTCTGGTCGAAGCCGTGCAGGTAGATCGCGGTGGACCACTCGTAGGCGCCGCCGGCGTCGGCCGACTGGAACTGCACGCCGGGCAGCTTGTCGATCGCCTTGAGCGGGCTGCTGCCCGGCGCCAGGCGCTCGATGTCCTGGCGGTTGATGCGCTGGATCTGGCGGGTGGCGCCCGGTGCGACCACGGTGACGGTGTCCAGCTGGGTCGCGCTGTCGTCGGCGGCTTCGGGCTGGTCTGCGGCGGCGGCCAGCGGCATGGCCGCGAACAGCGCCAGCGACAGGAGGGAACGGCGGACGCGGGGAGACGGCAGGGGCATGTCGGACATCCGATTGCGGGGAAGGGAAGGAGGCGGACGTCCCGCAGGACCCGCGCCCAGCCCGACACGCTGGCAGAGGATTGTGAAAAGTTAGTGACCCGTGAATCCGCTAGTCCGCAACGCCGCTGCGCCGGGTGTCGCCGAACTGTCGCCTTCGGCGGGTAAACCTGTGCGGATGCCGGTCCTGCCGGTGCACGCACCGGAAGGCTTCCCCGTGGAGATGCCGGCGCGTGCCCCTCGGCCGCCTCGCCCTCTTCCACGAATGCAATCCATGAACGAACTTTCGCGTCGCGATTTCCTCAAGCGCCTGGCGGCGATGACCGCCGCCGGCGCGATCCCCGCCTCGATCGGCCGCGCGCTGGCGCTGCC
>DNXT01000020.1 GCA_003505795.1 Lysobacteraceae bacterium
GCCGCCCCGCGGGTGGCCGGACGGGAGTCGGCCGGGCGGGAACCGACGCCGGCCACGCTCAGCTGTCCTCGTCGAAGCGGCGTTCGAACAGCGCGACCAGCGCGTCCAGCGCGGCCGCTTCGTCCTCGCCGTCGACCCGCACCACCACCTTCGTGCCCTGGCCGGCGGCGAGCAGCATCACGCCCATGATGCTCTTGGCATTGACCTCGCGTCCCTTGGCCGCAAGCGTCGCATTGGCGCGGAACGACGACAGCGTCTGCACCAGCTTGGCGGTGGCCCGGGCATGCAGCCCGAGACGGTTGGAAACGGTGAGTTCACGTTCAAGCATCGTCGACAATCGCTCCATTACGGGTGCCTGCCGCCGCCGTGGCGGGCAGGTCTTGCAGTCCCTGTTCCTGGTAGTTCATCACCCGCAGCAGCATCGGCAGGCTCAAGGCCGACACGCGGCGCACCGGGGTGCCCAGCCGGGCCAGGCGGCCGGCCAGGTTGCTGGGGCTGGCGCCGTACAGGTCGGTCATGACCAGCACGCCGTCGCCGCCGTCCACCCGCCGCAGCGCCGCGGAGGCCAGCGGCAGCAAGGCATCCAGATCGGCGTCGAGCGGTACCTCGAAGGCTTCGGTCTTCAGCGGCAGTTGCCGCAACAGTCCGGTGGCCACGTCCAACAGCGACGAGCCGATGCCGGGATGGGTAATCAGGAGAATGCCACAGGCCATGGTGAAACGTTAACAGGTCGATGCGGCCGAACGATAGCGTCCGCGCGCGCCGGGACGCGGGATGATGAAGCCCACTCGGCGTCCCTTGAGAACGGCCGCTGCAGCCCCGAAGGAAACGTTTCCGGAGCCGGCGCTCAATCCAGTTCGCGATGGAAGGTGGCCACTTCCGGCCAGCCCTGCTCGCGGGCGTGGCGCGCCATGCGCTCGGCCAGGTAGACCGAGCGGTGCTTGCCGCCGGTGCAGCCGAACGCCACGGTCACGTAGCTGCGCGTGTCGTGGCGCAGGCGCGGCAGCCAGGTGTCGAGCAGGTCGGTGATCTGGCCGACGTAGCGGACCACGTCCGGCTGTTGCTCCAGGTAGTCGCGCACGCCGGCGTCGCGGCCGGTGAGCGGGCGCAGCTCCGGTTCCCAGTGCGGATTGGGCAGCACCCGGGCGTCGAACACGAAATCCGCTTCAGCGGGGACGCCGCGCTTGTAGGCGAACGATTCGAACAGCAGCGAGAGCTTGCCGTCGCCGTGGCTGAGCGCGAATTCGGTGATCACCCGGCGGCGCAGCTGGTGCACGTTGAGCGCGCTGGTGTCGATCACCGCGTCGGCCTGCTGCCGCAGCGGCTCGGTCAGCTCGCGCTCGCGCGCGATGGCCTCCGGCAGCGACAGCCCCTGGTGGCTGAGCGGATGCCGGCGGCGGGTGTCGGCGTAGCGCTTGAGCAGCGCCTCGTCGCTGGCGTCGAAGAACAGCAGGTGCGCCTGGATGCCGTACTGCTGCGCGCGCTCGCGCCACTGCGCCAGCTGCGACAGGTCGCTGCGCCCGCGAACGTCGATGCCGACCGCCAGGCGCTCGCCGTGCGGGTTGTCGCGCAGCCGGCTGCGCACGAAATCCGGTAGCAGGTCCACCGGCAGGTTGTCGGTGCAGTAGTAGTCCAGGTCCTCGAACGTCTTCAGCGCCACCGACTTGCCCGACCCGGACAGGCCGCTGACGATGACCAGGGCCGAGCCGCCGGCGTTCATGGGTGCCGCCGCTCCAGCAGGTTGCTGTGGCGGGCGATGAACATCGCCGCCGGGTCGATGCCCTTGGTGCGCAGGATGTGCAGGCGCGTGGCCGCCTCGGTCAGCACCGCCAGGTTGCGGCCGGGCATCACCGGCAGGGTGATCAGCGGCACGTCCAGGTCCAGCACGTGGCGGGCGCCGGAGTCGCCGGTCAGGCGTTCGTAGCCGTGCGGGGTGGGTTCGGTCATCGGTTTGGTCAGGTGCACGATCAGGCGCAGGTACTTGTTCTTCTTCACCGAGGTGTCGCCGAACATGTCGCGCACGTTCAGCACGCCCAGGCCGCGCACCTCCAGCAGGTCCTGCAGCAGTTCGGGGCAGGTGCCGTCGAGCACGTCCGGGGCGATCTGGGTGAATTCTGGCGCGTCGTCGGCGACAAGACGATGACCGCGGCTGAGCAGTTCCAGCGCCAGTTCGCTCTTGCCCGAGCCGGCTTCGCCGGTGATCAGCACGCCGATCGAGTAGATCTCCATGAACACCCCGTGCAGGGTGACCCGCGGCGCCAGCGTGCGCGCCAGGTGGTAGGACAGGTGGTTGAGCAGCTCGTGGCCGCGCTTGGGCGAGACCCACAGCGAGGTGCCCGACTCGTCGGCGGCCGCGCGCAGGTCCTCGGGGCAGGGCTGGTTCTTGCTGATGACCAGCGCCAGCGGCTGCACCTGGATGATCTTCTCGATGGTTTCCCAGCGCTGGCGCGAATCCAGCGAATCCAGCCAGGCCAGCTCCTCGGTGCCGAGGATTTGCACCTTGTTGGGGTAGATCACGTTGAGGTAGCCGGCCAGCGAGGGGCGCCGTGCGTTGGTGCCGCCGGCCTCGATCTCGCGGGTCCCGCCCTTCTGCCCGGCGATCCAGCGCAGGCCCAGCTTCTCGCGTTGCTGGTCGAACAGTTCGCGGGCGGTGATGCTCGTATTCATGCGGCGCTGGCCTGGGGCGGGAAGTCGGTGAGCAGGCGCAGCAGGCCGTCCGCATCCGCGGCCTCGCGCAACGCTTGCCGGTAAAGGGGATCGGAAAAGCGCTCGGCCAGCTCCGACAGCAGCATCAGGTGCTGGTGGGTGTAATGGCTGGGCACCGCCATCGCGAACAGCAGGTCGACGGCCTCGCCGCCGGTGAACTCGATCGGCCCCTGCAGCCGGATCAGCGCGCCGCGCGGCTCCAGCAGGGCCGGCGAGCGCCCGTGCGGAATGGCGATGCCGTGGCCGATGGCGGTGCTGCCCAGCGCTTCGCGCTCGCACAGGCTGGCATAGAGTTCGCCGGAACCGGCCTGGCGGCAGGAAAGCAGTTCGGCGGCGGCGCGCAGGACGGTATCGCGGTCGGCGGCCGGCAACACCTGGGTGTGCACGGCCGCCATGAGGTCGGTCAGGGACATGAGCGGATCAGGCGGAGGACATCACACCTGATTGTCTCGCACCTCGCGCGCGTGGTGGTCATGTTTCTTTTCCTTGTGCTTGAGCACGAGCCGGTCGAGCTTGTCGGCGAGCAGGTCGATCGCCGCGTACATGGTCGGGGCGCTGGCGTCGGCGTGCAGGGTGCGGCCGGGGAGGTTGACGGTGGCGACGACGTGGTGGTCGGGCTTCTTCAGTGCCAGCTGGGTGCGGACCTCGCAATGCTGGTCGAAATGCCGCTGCACGCGCTGCAGCTTGGTTTCCAGGTACTCCCGCAGCGCGGGAGTGACTTCTATCTGCTGGCCATACGTCTCGATACGCATCGGATACCTCCATTGGTTTCGGTGGGCCAATGAACCTTGCCGTTCCCGTCGGGTGCCGCCGCCTGAACCGGTTGCTCCGTGGTAGTGGTATCAGGCGATACGAACGCGCTCGTGGGATGCGGAAATGTTCATGGCCTCACGATACTTCGCAACGGTGCGGCGCGCCACTGGTACGCCGGAGGTCTTGAGAAGCTCGGCCAGCTTGGCGTCAGAAAGCGGCTTGCGCGGGTTCTCGGCCTCGATCAGGCGCCGGATCATGGCCTGGATCGCGGTGCTGGAGGCCTCGCCGCCGCCGTCGGTGTCGATGCCCGAGGCGAAGAACGCGCGCAGCGGGATGGTGCCGCGCGGGGTGCGTACGTACTTGCGGGCGATGGCGCGGGAGATGGTGGATTCGTGCAGGCCGAGTTCGCCGGCGATCTCGCGCAGGGTCAGCGGGCGCAACGCCTGCTCGCCGAACTCGAGGAAGCCGGCCTGCTGCTGCAGCAGGCTGCGGACCACCCGCAGCAGGGTCTCGCCGCGCGCCTCCAGGCCCTTGAGCAGCCAGCGCGCCTCCTGCAGCTGGGTGCGCAGGTAGCCGGCATCGGACTCGCCGCAGCTGCGGATCAGCTGCTCGTAGCCGCGGTGGATGGTGATCTTCGGCTGCGAGCGCCCGGCCAGCGCGGCGCGCCAGATGCCGCGCTGGCGCCAGACCACGCAGTCGGGCACCACGTAGGTGTCGGCGGACAGCTCGCCGATCTGCTTGCCGGGACGCGGATCCAGCGAGCGCACCAGCTGCACCGCCTCCTCGACCTCGGCCAGCGGCCGTTTCAGTTCGTGCGCCAGCCCGGCGACGCCGCTGCGCGGCAGCCGGTCCAGCGGGCCGGCGGCGATCTGCAGCGCGAGCTCGCGGCCGGGGGTGTCGGGCGCCAGCGCGTCCAGCTGCAGGCTCAGGCATTCGCCCAGCGAGCGCGCGCCGATGCCGACCGGGTCCAGGCGCTGGATCTGGTGCAGCACGGTGAGGATCTCCGCTTCGTCCACCGGCAGGTCGGGCGCCAGGGTCTCGGCGATGGCCGAGAGCGGTTCGCGCAGGTAGCCGTCCTCGTCCAGCGCGTCGATCAGGGCGGCGCCGATGCGGCGGTCGCGCATGGACAGGTGCGACAGATGCAGCTGCCAGAGCAGGTGGTCGGCGAGGGTCTCGGTCTCGGCGACGCGCTCGGCCGGGCTGCCGAGGTCCTCGTCATCGTAGTTGCCGCTGCCCGAACCGGAGGTCCAGCTGGACTCGTCGGGCATCCAGTCGTCGGGGCGGTCGGGCTCCCCGCCGGCATCGCCGGCGTCCTCGCGTGCGCCGCTCTCGTCCGCCCCCGCCTGCGCCGAAAGCGGCGCCTCTTCGGCCCATTCCAGCAGCGGATTGGTCTCGACCGCCTCGGCGATCTCGACCTCGAGCTCGGCGCTGGACATCTGCAACAGGCGGATGGCCTGACGCAACTGCGGCGTCATGACCAGCGCCTGTCCCATCGATGTCTGCAGCCGAGCCTTCATGCGGGTATCGAACCAAAAGGGCGGCGCGCAGCGGACCGGGGCTCAGAGACGGAAGGTCTCCCCGAGGTAGACGCGGCGCACGTCCGGGTTGGACAACAATGCGTCCGGCGCCCCCTGCGCCAGTACGCCTCCGTCGGCGAGGATATACGCGCGGTCGCAGATTCCCAAGGTTTCGCGCACGTTGTGGTCGGTGATGAGCACGCCGATGCCGCGGTCCTTGAGGTGGGTGATGATGCGCTGGATCTCGCCGACCGAGATCGGGTCCACGCCGGCGAACGGCTCGTCGAGCAGCATCAGCCGCGGCTTGGCCGCCAGCGCGCGGGCGATCTCGACGCGGCGGCGCTCGCCGCCGGACAGGCTCGCGCCGAGCTGTTCGGCGACATGGGTGATCTGCAGCTCGTCCAGCAGCGAGGCCAGCTCGCGTTCGCGCGCGGCGTCGTCCAGCTCCTCGCGCAGCTCCAGCACCAGGCGGATGTTGTCGGTGACGGTCAGCTTGCGGAACACCGACGGTTCCTGCGGCAGGTAGCCCACGCCCAGCTTGGCGCGGCGGTACATCGGTTCGGCGGTGATGTCGCGCCCGTCCAGCTCGATGCGGCCGGCGTCGGCCTCGACCAGGCCGACGATCATGTAGAAGCAGGTGGTCTTGCCGGCGCCGTTGGGGCCGAGCAGCCCGACCACCTCGCCGGCCTCCAGGGTCAGGCCGAAGTCCTTGACGACTTCGCGCTGCTTGTACTTCTTGCGCAGGCCGGATGCGACCAGCATCACTTCTTCTCCTTGGGCGCCGGGGCCGGGGCGGCGGCCTTGGCCTTGGGCTGGATCACGGTGCGCACGCGGGTGCCGTCGCCGCCGCTCTGCATGTTGCCGGTCTTGGTGTTGTAGACCATGCGCTGGCCGGCATTGCTGCCCTTGGGCGACTTCACGCTGTAGTTGCCGGTGAGCACGACGGTGTCGTCGTTGACCCGGTACTCGATGTTGTCGGCCTGCGCGTCCATCGGCGAGCCGTCGTCCATCTGCTGTTTCATCGTGGCCTGCCTGCCGGACATCACCACGCGGTCGACCTCGCCGTTCTTGCGGTACACGTCGGCGACGTCGGCGTGGATCTCCAGCGTGCCCTGCACGATCACCACGTCGCCGGTGAAGCGGCACTTGCCGTCGTCGTCGGTCAGGTTGCAGTCGTTGGAGTTGGATTCCAGGCTCATCGGCTGGTTGCGGTCGCTGGTCTTGGCCAGCGCCAGCGCCGGAACCAGCAGTGCGATCAGGCAGAGTCTAGCGGGCAGCATTGGGTTCATATCGGGTCTTGACCTGTGAAAGGAGCTTGTACTGCCGGGTCTTGAGGTTGGCTTCGAAGCCGACCCCGCTCTGGGTGATGCCGGGACGCGTCATGGTGACCGCGGCCGGCGTCCTGGCCAGGTCCTGCTGCGGGTACACGTCCAGGCTCTGGGTACGGAACGTGGTCGGTACCACGTTGCCGCTGCTCGGGCTGTCGCCCTCGACGTCGCCGCGCAGGCGCATTTCCTCGCCCTTGGCGCTGATCCAGCCGGTCCTGGCGCGCAGCGTCCAGGGCAGGCCGGCGTTGTCGGGCAGCAGGAACAGCGGCGTGGTGATCTCCGAGGTCTGGTCGGCGCGGTTGCGGTGCATCTCCGGCGCCTTCAGCGTCATCGACTCCTTGCCGGTCTGCTTGTCGAGCGCGATCAGCTCGAAGTCGTGCAGCACGTAGTCCGAGCGGGCGTCGTCTTCGGCGGCCGGCACCGGCTTCTCGCGCTGCCGCCACGCCGACCAGCCGCTGAGGATGGCGGCGGCGAGCAGCACCGTGCCGAGTACGGTACGCCAGTTCATGCGGAGAACCTCTCGACCACCGCGTCGAGCTTGCCCTGGGCGGCCAGCACCGCGTCGCAGACCTCGCGCGCGGCGCCCTCGCCGCCGCGCGCCCGGGTGTGCCATTGCACGCGCTCGGCGATCAGCGGGTGGGCATTGGC
>DNXT01000215.1:0-4021 GCA_003505795.1 Lysobacteraceae bacterium
CGCGACTCGGGCGGCAGGCCGGATGGAGCGCAGGTCAGGCACCGCCCGGGTCGCGGTCCGGCAACAGTTGCGCTTCGATGGCTGCCTTGTCGATGATCGACCAGACCTGCACGATCTTCCCCTCGCCGACCTCGTAGAAGACGTTCTCGGCAAACGAGAGCGTCTTTCCGCCGATGTCCAGGCCAAGAAACTTCCCTTTGGGCGCGCAGTTGAAACGCAGTCGGCTCGCGATACGGGGTGGTTCGGCAACCAGCAGCTCGATGTCGAAGTGCAGATCGGGGATCTCGGAGAAATCCTTCTCCAGCATCTCGCGATAGCCCGACACCCCCAGTCGCTTGCCGTTGTGCCTGGCCTCTTCATGAACGAAGCGCCCCAGCGAGAGCCAATCCTGCCTGTTCAAGCAGGCGATGTAATCCTTGTAGAAGCCGATCAGTTCGGGCCTGGTCATCAAGGGTCTCCTTTTGCAGCGGCGAGTCCCTTTCTCATTGCTCGCCGCCAAGCCAAGGCACAACGCGAAGCGGCCCCATTGGGCTGACGCCGCGGAGAAAGGTTGCATGGTGGGACATCTGCGGCGCCCTGGACCTGAGGCACGGAATAGACCGCGCCGTGGAGCGGTGTCGGCTCGAACGAATTTCTGGGTCGCGCATCGCCCATGATGCAGCATCAATGTGCCGGTGGCAGCTCGGGCGATGATGATGCATGCGGTGCGCTCTGGTGCCGTGGTGCAGCGTTCGGGTTGTCCATGTCCGAGTAGATCAGCCAGGGTTCGCCGGGCGCTCGCCGCAGAGTGAGGGTGAACTTTCCTGTGTCGCCGGGCTTGTCGCCGTAGCCATAGCCACCGACGATGTAGGCGATCGTGTCTGCGGAGGAAAAGGCGAAAGCGCGTAGCCGCAACGGGCCGCCTCCCTGGCCGGAATAGGCTGCCTGGATGGCCGCGCGTCCGCGAACGGGGGGACGGTTGCTTTGCAGGACGAATCCATCCTCCGCAAATAGCGAGGCCAGGGCTACCGCGTCGCCCGCACGCCACGCGCGCTCATAGTCGCGGATCACTCGGTCCAGCTCGGGCGGCAATGCGGCGTTGGGAAGCTCCTTGACGGGGCCTGGTCCTGGAACGTTCTGTCCAAGTAGGGGGCCCGCCACCAGCATCGAGGCGAAGACGGCGACGGAGAGCGGCAAACGACCCATATGTCTCGATACCTTCGCAGTGTCAGCGGTCCAGCGCCTGAATCAAGCCGGGCCGCGAAGCGGCGTCGGCTTGAATGGAAGCGTCAGGGCGCCGTCGCGTAGCTTTGCGGATCCTGTGCTTCTTGTTCCTGAAGAGATACCTGGACTCGTATCCGCGGATGTAGGTCACGGCTTTCCTGGCCGAGGCTGACAACTCCCCAATTCGACGGCTTCGCTGATCTGAAGTCGCCGTTTCGTTTGGACTGGGGTCCCACTTGTAATGAATGAATGCATTGCGCTCGCTCGCGATGGACAAGATGACTCTTCCGTGTTTGTCGCTGAATGCTGGAAGGCCGGGTATCTCGATAAGCCAGCTGAACTTTCGCTTCCAGGTTGGCGGTTCTTATTGCCGCGTTGATTGTCTTCTTCTCAATCTTCTTCTTGTCAAGGGCGACGAAGATCAGGTTGTTTATCGTGTGCTCAAAGAAGATTGCATAGAAGACCAGGCTGAACTCGCTCTGGCCGTTCCTTTGATAGGTGATCGCGGAATCGAGAATGGTTTGCCGGTGATCGACAAGAATGTTGAGTGCGCATTCTTGAGGAGGCGCTGCAGCTTTGCGAGCGCAATCTCCCGATCCGCCAAATCAGCCTCCGTGAGGTGGCCGGCCGCGAAGGCGTCACGAGCAAGCGCTTTGAAGATGCCCTCGGCGAGTTTCCGTTCGAACTTGGGAAGGTCGGAGCTCACGTTCTTGGCGCCCTAGTTCCAGGTGGATCCAAGATTGCGGGGTACGCGCGGATCTTCCGTCTCCGGATCCGGCCCTGTCAACGGAACTTTCCTGCCGAAATTCAGGACATTTCTGGCTGGTCCTGGCGCGCTGGCGGTAGACAGATGACCCTGCATATCTGCGAAGGTGGGTGGCACGTCTTGTCCGGCGAATCCGCGGAGCCGTCCGCCGAATTTCGCTGGCCCGGTCTTCTTGAGGAGACCCAGCGCCGGTCGCGGCGGAGGCACTACAGCTTGCGAACCGAGAAGGCATACAAGGACTGGATCCGGCGTTTCGTCCGGCTCCGTGATCGCTGCCAAAGGCTCCGGAGCTGGGGCGCCGCGAGATCGTCGTGCGCGACGATGGACCATTGAACCGCCCGGCGAAGCTGCATCGGGTCCGCGGCCGATCGCGCGCGCTCGTCGGTGTTCAACGCACCCGCAAGCCGCGCTCCGGGTCCCAGCGCAGCGGCTTGTCCGCGCGCGGCAGCGGCGCGTCGCGGCGCGGGTCGGCAGCCACGCCGTGCGGCCAGTCCGGTGGGCAGATCGCGGTGAAGCTGGCATAGCCGCCGGTGCCGCCCTGGAAGCGCGGGAAGCCGATCGCCACCAGCGCACCGACCTCCGGCACCTGGTCCAGGTGCGCCACGCCCTCGGCCTGGACGTAGCCGTGGTGCATCAGCCAGGCCTCGCCTTCGAGGTCGGGGCTGTCGTCGGTATCCAGCGGCTCGTGCCCGTGCAGCAGGATGTGGCGCTGTTCGTGCAGGAACTTCAGCGCCGGCAGCGACACGCCGGGGAAATGTTCGAGCCGGGCCAGCGCGGGGTCGGGCCAGCGCTTGGACCAGTCCGAGCGCACGAACACCACCGCTCCTTCCGGAATGCGGCCGTGCCGCTTCTCCCAGGCCAGGATGTCGTCCACGCGCAGCGCGTAGCCCGGATCCCGCTTCACCTGCTCGACGATCGGGATCACCACCAGCGGCCGCAGCGTGTAGCTGGCGGGCAACTCGTCGATCGCCGGATATTCCGGCGCCCAGTGCGCCGGCGGATCGAGCTGGGTGCCCAGCTGGTCGGTGGCCAGGGTGTAGCGCGTGGCCTCGAACCCGTCGCTGTCGTAGCGGTAGGGCTTGCCGGTGTCGGGGCTGCCGGCAGGCTCGAACTTCGACGGGCCGAAGCCATGCCAGACCGGGATGTCCGGCGCGATCACATGCGACAGCGCAACGTACTTCACGTCCTTGAGCTGGGTGGCATAGACGTCCCACAGGCGGGTATCGTCGGCGGCGCGGGCCGGCGCCGCCGACGCGGCGAGCAGCGACAGGGCCAGCAGGCAGGCGGTGCGGAGCATGACGGGTCCTTCGCGAGGGGGAAGGGACGGCGGGACCGCCGCACCGCGATCATAGGGCCAGCCGATGCGGCGATGCACCTCGGGGGGGCCGCGGCGCCGACGGCCGGTCGGGCAGGAAACTCGGGTTCCGGCGCCTGGGCCGGCGGGCTACCATCGTCGACCCATGAACGCCGCCATCGCCCCCGAGTCCCGCCTGCTGGCACGGCTGTCCACCCTGGCGGACTGCGCTCGCGCAGAGGGTTTCGCCTGCATCACCGCGCGCCGCGAGCACGGCGCGCAGTCGGTGGAGGTCCCGCGCCCGCAGCTGGCGATCCTGCTGCAGGGGCGCAAGCAGGTGCGTACCGCGACCCAGTCGCTGGAGTTCGTGCCGGGCGACCTGTTCCTGGTCACCCGGTGTTGCCGCATCGACGTGCTCAACACGCCCGACCCGGCCAGCGGCACTTACCTGAGCGCGGTGATCCCGCTGTGCGAGGAGGCCCTCGCCGCGGCGCGCGCGCTGTGGAACGAACCACTGCCGGCGGCCGGCGAGGACGTGGCGCGGTTGCCGGCGATCGACTTCGGGCCGGTGCTGCTGCAATGGCGCCAGGCGCTGGAAGAGGGCCGCTACACCGAGGCGCGGCTGGCGCTGGCGGCGCTGCTGCTGGCCTCGCTCGGCGCGCAGGCGCAGGTGCAGGCGCCGCGCATCGGCATGGCGACGATGCAGCCCGGCGAAGTGTTCTTCGAACGCTTCGGGCACGACGCGATCGTGGTGGTGG
>DNXT01000215.1:4241-4896 GCA_003505795.1 Lysobacteraceae bacterium
CGACGCGATCGTGGTGGTGGATCCGGCCAGCGGCCGCGCCACCTCGTACAACTTCGGCTTCTTCGATCCCGGCGAGCCGGACTTCGTCGGCCGCTTCGCCGAAGGCTCGATGATGTACTACCTGGTGGCGCTGCCGCTGGAGGAAGACCTGCAGCAGTACCGCGACAGCGGCCGCGGGGTCAGCGTGCAGTGGCTGGACCTGCCGCCGGCGCAGGCGCGGGCCTTGGCCGATGCGCTGGCCGTGCGCAGCCGCCCGGAGAACGCGCGCTACCGCTACGACTACTTCACCGCCAACTGCGCGACGATGGTGCGCGACAGCCTCGACCAGGCGATGGGCGGCTCGCTCAAGTCGCAGCTGGCCGGGCGCTCGCGCGGCAACACCTACCGCAGCGAGGCGGTACGCCTGGCCTCGCCCGCGCCGTGGATGTGGCTGGGCTTCGATCTCGGCCTCGGCCCGTATGCCGACAAGCCGCTGTCGCGCTGGCAGGAAGCCTTCGTGCCGATGCGGCTGGCCGACAGCCTGGCCCAGGTCCGCAACAGCGAGGGACGCCCGCTGGTGCAGTCGACCCAGCAGTTGCTGCCGCACCGCATCGCCGCCGAGCCGGCCGAACGCGCGCGCGCGTGGTGGCCGTGGCTGCTGGCCGGCCTGCTGGCG
>DNXT01000335.1:0-4789 GCA_003505795.1 Lysobacteraceae bacterium
CGGGAGAAGGATTGTGAATGTGGATTAGCCCTAGGACATGCCCTGGCCGGGCCGGCGCGGCGCACCCGCGGGCGCGGCGCGGATCGTGGCGGCGTGCGCTTGCCCGACGGATTGGCCGATAATCGGATCGATACGCCGCGTCGGCCGGCTTGCGGCAGCCGGCGCGGCCTGGCCAACACCGGATCGATCGCGTGCCCGTGGCGGCCTGGCCGGTCCGTTCCGACCGTAGCGAAGGAGTCGAGATGCCTTTCCTGGACCTGACCACGCATCGCCTGCATTACCGCGTCAGCGGGCCGGAAGGCCGTCCCTGGCTGACGTTCTGCAACTCGCTCGGCACCGATCTGCACATGTGGGACGAGCAGTTCGCCGCGTTCGAGTCGCGCTTCCGCATCCTGCGCTACGACCGCCGCGGCCACGGCGCCTCCACCGCGCCGGCGGGCGTCTACGACATCGCCGACCTGGGCCGCGACGTGCTCGCGCTGTGGGACGGGCTCGGCATCGAGCGCACGCATTTCTGCGGCCTCTCGATCGGCGGCCTCACCGGGCAATGGCTCGGCGTCCACGCCGGCCAACGCCTGGAGCGGCTGGTGGTGTGCGCCACCGCGGCGAAGATCGGCACCCTGGAAAGCTGGCAGGAGCGGATCCGGCAGGTGCAGGCCGGCGGCCTGCTGCCGCTGGCCGAGGGCACGGTGCAACGCTGGTTCCGTCCGGGTTTCGTCTCGGCGCACCCGCTGGTGGTCGACGAGATCGTCGGCAGCTTCCTGGCCACCTCGCCGGACGGCTACATCGGCTGCTGCAACGCGGTCGCCGGCGCCGACTTCCGCGGGCAGCTCGCCGGCATCTCGGTGCCGCTGCTGGCGATCGCCGGCGACGACGATCCGGTCTGTCCGCCGGCCGAGCTGCGCCATATTGCCGGCGGCGTCGCCGACGGGCGCTTCGCCCAGGTGCCGGGCCGCCACATCTGCAACCTGGAATCGCCGCAGCCGTTCAACGCGCTGCTGCGGGAGTTCCTGCAGGCGTAGGTTTCCGCGGCAGGGGCGTCCTCGGTTCCGAAGAGTCCGCAGCTGAGCGGAAGGCGCGGGGCTCGGATCAAGGTACAGCGCCGTGCGCGGCGAGACGCCGGCGCCGTTCCGGCGGCGAGTTCCCCGAATCATCGCCATTACCGCCAGGGCGACCAGGCGGGAAGGCCTTGCCGCGCCCTGCGTCCTGCCCACGGCGCTGCGCCGCTCAGCCGGCGGCCGGCCGGCCGCGCCGCTGCAGGCCGACCTCGAACACCACCTGGCCTTCGTCGTTGCGCGCCCGCAGGCTGCCGCCGTGCGCGGCGACGAACTGGTGGGCGATGAACAGCCCCAGTCCGAGTCCGTTGCTCTCGTTGAAGGTCGACTTGAACGGCTCGAACAGGCGCGGCAGCAGGTCCTCGGCGATGCGGCCGGGATTGCGCACCGACAGCAGCAGCGCGTCGCCGGCGCTGCCGTCCAGATGCACCTCGACGGCGCCGCCGCCGTGGATCACCGCGTTGCCGACCAGGTTGGCGACGACCTGCAGCATGCGGTCGCCGTCGATGTGGCAGTCCAGGTCGCCGGAACGATGCACCTGGATCGTCGCGCCCGGATGCGCCTCGCGCGCCTCGGCGACGGCGCCGTCGGCGATCTCGCCGAGATCGCAGGGCGCGAACGCCATGCGCAGGCCGTTGCTGCGGATCCGCGAGAAATCGAGCAGCTGCTCGACCATGCGGGCCATGCGCCGGCCGCTGCTCTCCAGGTACTGCAGGGTGCGCTGGGCGGGGCTGTCCTCCGGGATCTCCAGGCTCAGCTTCTCGGCGCACAGCAGCACCACCGACATCGGCGTGCGCAGGTCGTGGGTGAGCACCGCCAGCAGCGTCTCGTTGAGCTTGAGCGCGCGCTCGAGCGAGGCGTTGCGCAGGTCGAGCAGGCGCCGTTTCCGGTACAGCTCGATGAACACCTTGACCTTGCCCAGGATCACGTGCGGCTCGATCGGCTTGTGCAGGAAGTCGACCGCGCCGGTCTCGTAGCCCTTGAACGAACGCATCGGGTCGTTGGGCGAGGCGGTGAGGAAGATGATCGGCACCTGGCGGCTGCGCTGCGGGCCGCGCATCAGCTCGGCCAGGGCGAATCCGTCCATCTCCGGCATGTGCACGTCCAGCAGGGCCACCGCGAAGTCGTGCTCCAGCAGCAGCTCGAGCGCTTCCGGGCCGGACGCGGCGGACAGCACGCGGACGCCCTCGCGCTGCAGCAGCGCCTCCATCGCGACGAGGTTCTCGCGGATGTCGTCGACGATCAGGATCTTGGCCGGGTCGTCGGCCGATGCCGCAGTGGCGGGCTCGCTCAGGTTCATCGGTGGAAGTGCTCGAGTTGGCTGCAGATCGCCTGCAGGGTGAGGATCGCGTCGGCACCGGCGCGGGCCAGGGCCGACGCCGGCATCAGTGGCGAGGAGGCCTCGTCCGGACACTGGATCCAGGCGCTGCCGCCGGCGCGGCGGACCGCGGCGACGCCCTCGCTGCCGTCGCTGCTGGCGCCGGTCAGCAGGATCGCCAGGAGCCGGTCGCCGAACACGTCGGCGGCCGACTCGAACAACGGATCGATGGCCGGCCGCGAGAACAGCACCGGCGCGTCCACCGACAGGGCCAGCGCCTGCGGGTTCTCGACCAGCAGGTGGTAGTCCGGCGGCGCGAAGGTCACCGTGCCGGCCAGCAGCGGCTGCTTGTCCTCGGCCTCGCGCACCGGCAGCGGGCAGTGCCCGCCGAGCAGCTCGGCGATGCGGCTGGGCCGGTCGCGCGGCAGGTGCAGCACGATCAGCACCGGCACCGGCAGGTCGGCCGGCAGGTGCGAGAGGATCTGTTGCAGCGCGGCCACGCCGCCGGCCGATGCGCCGATCACGATCGCATCGAAACCCGTCTGCAGGGGCCGGCCCGCGCTGCTCATGCCGCCTTGCGGTACAGGCGCTGCTCGCGCACGCAGGCTTCGAAGGCCTGCGCATAGGCGCCGAACTGCAGCGACTCCTTGCTGCCCAGGCCGAGGAAGCCGCGGTGCACCAGGGCATCGTGGAACAGGCCAACGGCGCGGTCCTGCAGGGCGCGGTTGAAATAGATCAGCACGTTGCGGCACGACACCAGGTGCACCTCGGAGAAGACCGTGTCGGTGGCCAGGCTGTGGTCGGCGAACACCACCGACTGCTTCAGGCTGCGGTCGAACGCCGCGCCGTTGTAGGCGGTGCTGTAGTAGTCCGACAGCGAGCCGCGCCCGCCCGCCTGCAGGTAGTTGCGGCTGAACTGGGCCAGCCGGTCGATGTCGTAGACGCCGGCCTCGGCGGTGCCGAGCGCGTCCGGGTTGATGTCGGTGGCGTAGATGATGCTGCGCTCGAGCAGGCCCTCCTCGCGCAGCAGGATCGCCAGCGACCACACTTCCTCGCCGGTGCTGCAGCCGGCCACCCACAGCTTGATCGAGGGATAGGTGCGCAGCACCGGCACCGCCTGCTCGCGCAGGACGCGGAAATAGGCCGGGTCGCGGAACATCTCCGACACCTGCACGGTGAAGAACTGCATCGCCTGGGCGAACAGGTCCGGCTCGCGCATGAGCCGGTGCTGCAGCTGCAGGAGGTTGTCGCAGCCGAAGCGGTTCATCGCGTGGCGCACGCGCCGCCGCAGCGACGACAGCGCGTACTGGCGGAAGTCGTAGTGGTAGCGCTGGTAGATCGCCTCGAGCAGCAGCCTCAGCTCGAGGTCGAACAGCTCCAGTTCGTTCATTGCCGCGAGCACCACACCCTGCACAGCGAGACCAGCTTGTCCACGTCGATCGGCTTGGCGATGTAGTCGTTGGCGCCGGCGTCCAGGCAGTGCTGGCGGTCGTCGGCCATCGCCTTGGCGGTCAGCGCGATGATCGGCAGGTTCTGCCATTGCCGCTGCGTGCGGATCTGGCGCATCGCGGCCAGGCCGTCCATCTCCGGCATCATGATGTCCATCAGCACCAGGTCGACCTCGCACTGCGCCAGCTTGTCCAGCGCCTCGCGCCCGTTGCGGGCGATCTCCAGGCGGACGCCGAGCGGCTCCAGCACGCTGGACAGCGCGAAGATGTTGCGCACGTCGTCCTCGGCGAGCAGGATCGTGCGGCCGTCGAGCACCGCGTCGCGCCGGCGCGCCTCCCGCAGCAGGCGCTGCTGGTCGCTGGGCAGCGAGGCCTCCACGCTGTGCAGGAACAGCGTCACCTCGTCGAGCAGGCGCTCCGGGGAACGCGCGCCCTTGATGATGATGCTCTTGGAGTAGCGGCGCAGCCGCTGCTCCTGGTCGCGGGTCAGCGCGCGCCCGGTGTAGACGATCACCGGCGGGAACGCCACCGAGTCGTTGCCGGCCATGCGTTCGAGCAGGTCGTAGCCGCTGCCGTCGGGCAGGGTCAGGTCGGTCACCATGCAGTCGAAGGTGGCCGCCGACAGCTGCGCCATCGCCTCGGCGATGGTGCCGACCGCGACGATCTCCAGCTGGTCGCGGGCCAGCAGCAGCTGCAGGTTGCCGCGCAGCTCGTGGTCGTCCTCCACGATCAGCAGGCGGCGCAGGTCGCGTTCGCTGGTGGCCTCGAGCTGGCGGATGGCGGCGGCCAGGCGTTCGCGCGTGGCCGGCTTGATCAGGTAGCCGACCGCGCCGAGCTCCAGCGCGATCTGGGTGCGCTCCTGGGCCGAGACCACGTGCACCGGGATGTGGCGCGTGGCCGGGTCGCGCTTGAGACGCTCCAGCACGCTCAGGCCGGACACGTCCGGCAGGCCGATGTCGAGCAGCACG
>DNXT01000335.1:4975-5109 GCA_003505795.1 Lysobacteraceae bacterium
AGGCCGATGTCGAGCAGCACGCCGCTGGGGCGCATCTCCGTGGCCATCGCCAGCGCCTGCTCGGCGGTGGTCGCGACCACGCAGTCGAAGTCGGATTCGTGGGCCAGGTCGACCAGCGCCTGGGCGAAGGCCAG
>DNXT01000336.1:0-532 GCA_003505795.1 Lysobacteraceae bacterium
GCGGCTGTAGTCCAGCCCCCCGGTCGCCTGGATCGCGGCCAGGACCTCGGGCATCGCGCCGGCATCGCCCTGCTCGACGATCGCGCGCAGGCGCTGGCAGGTGGCCGGGTCCGAGTGCGCCATGGCGTGGATCAGCGGCAGCGTGGCCTTGCCTTCGGCCAGGTCGTCGCCCAGGTTCTTGCCCAGTTCGTCGGCATTGGCCGAGTAGTCGAGCACGTCGTCGGCGATCTGGAACGCGTAGCCCAGCTGCATGCCGTAGTCGTACAGGCGCTGCTGGAGGGCATCGTCGGCGCCGGAGGCGAGGGCGCCGAGGCGGGTGCCGGCGGCGAACAGCACCGCGGTCTTGCGCTCGATCACGCGCAGGTAGGCGGCCTCGTCGGTATCGGGGTTGTGCACGTGCAGCAGCTGCAGCACCTCGCCCTCGGCGATCCGGTTGGTGGTGTCGGCCAGGATCTGCATCACCTCCATCCGGTCCAGCTCGACCATCAGCTGGAAGCTGCGCGAGTACAGGAAATCGCCGACCAGCACGCTG
>DNXT01000336.1:657-4820 GCA_003505795.1 Lysobacteraceae bacterium
AATCGCCGACCAGCACGCTGGGGGCATTGCCCCACAAGGCATTGGCGGTGCTGCGGCCGCGCCGCAGGTCGGACTCGTCGACCACGTCGTCGTGGAGCAGGGTGGAGGTGTGGATGAACTCGATGATCGCCGCCAGCTGGTGGTGGCTGGCGCCGGCGCCGCCGACCGCGCGGCCGGCCAGCATCACCAGCATCGGGCGCAGGCGCTTGCCGCCGGCGGAGATGATGTGGTCGGCGATCTGGTTGATCAGCACGACATCCGAAGCCAGGCGGCGGCGGATCAGGGCGTCGACCGCGGCCATGTCGGGAGCGGCGAGCGCCTGGATCTGGGGCAGGCCCAGGGCGGGGCGGGTGTCTTCGGCGATGGTCATGCGGTTCAGGCTGTCTGCGTCGCGGAATTATACGGGGGGGCGGTCCGGGCGTCCCGCGAAGCGGGCCAATCCGACCGCCGGATGCGGGATGCGCCGACATCCGCGGCCGGCTCCGGTACAATTCAATGGCTATGGCCGCATCGGGCGGCTCGACACAACAACGGGAAAACTCATGGCCCGCGGCATCAACAAAGTCATCCTCGTCGGCAACCTCGGCAACGACCCCGACACCAAGTACACCCAGAGCGGCATGGCCGTGACCCGCATCAGCCTGGCCACCACCAGCGTGCGCAAGGACCGCGAGGGCAACCAGCAGGAGCGCACCGAATGGCACCGCGTGGTGTTCTTCGGCAAGCTCGGCGAGATCGCCGGCGAGTACCTGCGCAAGGGCAGCCAGGTGTACGTCGAGGGCGAGCTGCGCTATGACAAGTACACCGGCCAGGACGGCGTGGAGAAATACACCACCGACATCGTCGCCAACGAGATGCAGATGCTGGGCGGTCGTGGCGAAGGCGGCGGCGGTGGCGATCGTCCGCAGCGCTCGGCGCCGCAGCGCCAGGGCGGCGGCGCCAGTGGCGGGCAGGACTACGCGCCGCGCCGCCAGCAGCCGGCCCCGCAGCAGTCCGCGCCGCCGATGGACGACTTCGCCGACGACGACATCCCGTTCTGATCGGGAGGCACGGCGGCCGCGGCCGTCGCGTGGTTGCATCGAGAGGCAGGGGGCCGCGGTCTCCTGCCTTTTTTATGCCCGTCCGGATCCGGAGCGCCGGTGCCGGCGGAGGGGGGAGCACAGGCGAATGAAGTCTGCGTCCCGATGGCCGGCTTCACGGCGCTACACGTGTGGCTAACGGCGGGCACCGGAAGGTGTGCAGGTCGCCGCCGCCACCGGAACCATCGGGAGACCGCCCATGCCCCCTGCATTGCGAACCGATCCGAAAGAGCGTCGTGCCAGCGGCGCGTCCGAGGCACTGGCCTGGTGGCGGGCCCTGGTCGCATCGCCGGGCGCGCGCTGGACGCTGGCACTGCTGGTGATCGCCGCCGCGGCGACGGCGATCGCGTTGCTGAGCTAGCGCGGCCGGCTGCCGCTGTCCCTCCTCCCCCCAAGACTTTCCGTCCGCGGAGACGCTATGCCGGCGATGCCCCGGTTCGACAAGGTGGTCGGTCACGCGCTGCGCGACGTCTGCGCGGGCGGGCACGAGCGCGCCACGCATCGCTGGATCGTCGAGGAGGTGGCCCGCCTGATGGGCCTGCCCTGTGCCGGCATCCTGGAGCGGGCGCAGGCCGATCCCCGTGCCTTCCACGTGCCGGACGACACCCTCACCGCGCAGCAGGCGCGCGCGCTGGGCATCGCCGGGGGAGAGCAGGTGCTCGGCGGCGTGGTTCCCCATGCCTTCCTCGCCACCAAGGTGATCAGCCATCCCCTGGTGGAGGACGACGCGGCGTCGCCGCCGGGCTGGAACCAGGCGCTGGCCAGGGCGCTCGAGGCGGCCACGCTGCCGGGCCATGCGGTGTTCTGCGCGTCCGACGCGCGCCGCGCCCATGCCCGGCTGGCCGAGACCGGCGCGGTGCGCTTCAAGCTGCCGAGCGGCATCGGCGGTCGCGGCCAGTGGCTGGTCGAGGACGGGGCCGCGCTGGAGCGCATCCTGCGTGAACTGCCGGCGGAGTATCTGGCCACGCAAGGGGCCGTGCTCGAACGCAACCTGCGCGGGCCGGTGACCTACAGCGTGGGCGAGCTGCGTTGCGCCGGGATCGACATCGCCTACCACGGGACCCAGTGCGCGGTGGCCGACGACGAAGGCTGCGCGGTGTATGGCGGCTCGCGGCTGTGGATCGTGCGCGGCACCCTGGACGAACTGGCCGCCAGCGGGCTGTCGGCGCCGCAGCGGCGCGTGGTCGAAAAAGCGCACGTATACGATCGCTTCATCGTCGATGCCTATCCTGACCTGCATGTGTCGCGGCGCAACTACGACGTCGTGCTCGACGACGAGGGCGCGTGCGGCGTGCTCGAGCAGTCCTGGCGGGTGGGCGGCGCCACGCCCGCCGAACTGGCCGCGGTGGAGGCGTTCCTGCGCGACCCCGGCCTGCGCAGGCTGCAGGCCAGCACGCACGAAAGCTACGGCGACGCGCAACCGCCGGCCGGGGCGCAGGTCTACTACCAGGCGCCGGCGCCCGGCAATGGCCCACGTTTCAAGTACAGGACGAGTTCGTTCTAGAGCGCCGATGGAAGCCAAACTTTCCAGCATCGAGATCCAGGTCGACAGCGACGCGCTGAGCGGGACGCTGCTGACCCCGACCGGGATGCCCGCGGTGCTGTTCGTGCACGGCTGGGGCGGCAACCAGCACCACAACCTGGTGCGCGCGCGCGAGGCGGTGGGCCTGGGCTGCATCTGCCTTACGTTCGACCTGCGCGGCCACGAAGGCCACGCGGCGATGCGCGAGACCGTGACCCGCGCGCAGAACCTGGACGATCTCAAGGCCGCCTACGACACCCTGGCCGGGCTGCCGTACGTGGACCGGCAGTCGATCGCGGTGGTGGGCCTGAGCTACGGCGGCTACCTGTCGACGCTGCTGAGCCTGGAGCGGCCGGTGGAATGGCTGGCGCTGCGGTCGCCGGCGCTCTACAAGGACGCGCGCTGGGACGATCCGAAGGTCTGGCTCAATCGCGACCCGGACCTGATGCGCTACCGCGGCAGCGAGATCGAGGCCGACGCCAACCTGGCGCTGGCCGCGTGCGCCAGGTTCAAGGGCGACGTGCTGCTGGTGGAGGCGGAGAACGACGTGATCGTGCCGCATGCGGTGATGCGCAACTACGCGCGCGCCTTCGGCCAGGCGCGTTCGGTGACCTCGCGCCTGATCAAGGGCGCCGACCATGCGCTCAGCGACAAGGAGCACCAGAAGGAATACACGCGCTACCTGATCGACTGGATCACCGAGATGGTGGTCGGACGCCGCGTGGCGCTGGCCAAGGAACTGGTGGCCGCGCGCAAGCAGCTGCTCAAGCAGGTGCAGGGGCAGGCGGCGGTGCTGCCGGGCAAGAGCTCGCGCGAGTTCCAGGGCGACCTGCGCGCGACCGAGAAGACCTCGGACTGAGCGCTTCCCGATGTCGATGAGGCGAGCCGCCGTGCGCGCAGCGCGCCGTGTCCGCGGTCGCCATCGCGTGCCTCCGTTCGCGCAAATGCCGGCCGGCCGTTCTTCCCTGTGCCTTGGCCGCAGGCGTCCCGCTATTCCTTGTAGGGCTTGTTGCGCTGTTTCCGGGCGCGCGTGACCAGGTAGATGGCGGAGGCGATGAGCAGCACGAACAGGCCGGCGACCCAGGGCATCAAGGTGGTATCCATGGCACTCCCCGTTGAACTTCGGAGGCCCATGTCACCACTGGCGGCGTGATGGCCCGGGCATGGTTCGCACGACGACGCATCCCCGTTCAGCGCGCGGTCGGGCCCGGCACGCCGGCTTTCACAAGCGTGCACGCGTTCTTTACCGAGGCAGGGGCGACATTACCCGGGACGCTCCCGAGGAATCCGCCGATGCCCACGCGCGCCCAACTCGATGCCAGCCTCGACGCATTGCATGCCTCGTTGCCTCCGCTGCGCAGCGCCAATGCCGAGATGTTCGACTACGAGGCCTTCCAGCGCCAGGCCGACGACCTGGTAGGGCAGGCGCGGCCCGCCGACAAGGCGCATGTGCGCGAGCGCGTGAACTGCCTGCTGGGATCGGCCGGGTTGATCCCCTCCGACAACGAGGACGAGCCATGCGCCTGAGCGACCCGCAACGCCAGCGCCTCGCGCGCCAGCTG
>DNXT01000056.1 GCA_003505795.1 Lysobacteraceae bacterium
CGGACCTGCGCGAGGCGCTGGTCGCGCAGCCGGCCGCGCGCGCGACCTGGGACGACATCACCGCGGTGGCGCGGCGCGACTGGATCTTCTGGATAAGCTCGGGCAAGAAGGCCGAGACCCGGGTGAAGCGCATCGCCACCGCCTGCGACATGCTCGCCGCCGGCAAGCGCCGCGCCTGCTGCTTCGATCGCTCGGGCATGTACGGCAAGTCGCTCGGCGCGCCGGCCGCGGCGGAATAGGCAACGACGGCAGAATTCCCGGATCCCTGGCGGAACCAGGGCCAGGGCGCGCTTCCCCCGAGCACGGGGAACGCATCGCATAGCCAGCTTCGTCTCCGTCGCTGCCGCTCATCCCGGTCGCGGCCACTCCTGCCTGCGGTCGCCTTCGACCGCCGTCGCCACGGACCGGGTACGCGGCGCTACTGCTGCGCGGTCTGGTCGGCTGCGTCCGGGCGCGGGGCGGTGCGCCGCGGCGGCAGCGGCGGCAGTGCGGCGACGACCTCGTCCTGTTCGGAGAGCGGCTCTTCCCAGGGGAAGCGCGGCAGCGTGCGCACCGCGTTCTCGAGCTTGCGCGACCAGTTGCTGTGGATGTCGGCGTACAGCGGGGTGTCGGCCTCCAGCCGCATCTGCTGGCTGATGCGCAGGTCGTCGGCGCGCAGCACCACCAGGTCGACCGGCAGGCCGACCGACAGGTTGGAGCGGATGGTCGAGTCCAGCGACACCAGCGCGCAGCGCGCGGCGTCCTCCAGCCGCGTCTCCGAGCGCAGGATGCGGTCCAGGATCGGCTTGCCGTACTTGGATTCGCCGATCTGCAGGTAGGGTGTCTCCGGCGAGGCGGCGATGCAGTTGCCCAGCGGATAGACCATGTACAGGCCGGGCCGCTCGCCGGCGATCTGCCCGCCCAGGATGAACGTGGCCTGGGTACCGATGCCGTTGCCGTACGCATCCGTGCCGGCCTGCACCTGGCTGGCCACCAGCACCTCGCCCACGTACTCGGCCACCTCGAACAGGTGCCGGAACGTGCGCAGGCTGCGGGCGCAGGACGGGTCGTCGGCGTCGCGCTTCAGCCGCGACACCGCCAGCTGCGTGGTCGCCAGGTTGCCCGCGCTCATCACCGCGAACACGCGCTCGCCCGGATACTCGAACGTGTGCAGCTTGCGATGGATGCGCACGTCGTCCAGCGAGGCGTTGGTGCGGGTGTCTGCGGCGAAGACCAGGCCTTCGTCTACTTCGATGCCGACGCAATAGGTCATGACGGGCCGTCTGTGTGTCGACAGGCGATTCTATGCCGGGGGCGTGCGTGCTGACCAGCCGTCGGCGATCGCGGTCCCGGCATGCGCGGATCAGCCATCGAAGTAGCCCTGGGCGATCGCCTCGTGCAGCCCGCCCAGCAGGACCTGCGCCTTGTCCATGAAGGCGGCGGTGTCGCCCGTGGCCAGCACCGCCGGGTCGGCCTGGCGGATCAGGCCGGCCACGCGCAGCAGCGCGCGGTCCACGCCCACGCGCGGCGGCATGGTCGGCAGCATCTGCTGGATCCGGCTCAGGCTGAACTGGACGCTGCGCGGGAAGTCGCCGCTCTGCAGCAGGAAGCGCAGCGCATGCGCGCCGGACACGCGCTGGCGGACGTTGCGCCGGTACATCTGGTAGGCCGCCAGCGCGCGCAGCACGCTCATCCACTGCATGCTGCTGTAGGCCTCGCGGTCGTCCTCGCTGCGCGGCGTGACCAGGCCGGAGGCGCCGGCGTCGATGATGCGCGTGGTCATGTCGGCCTGCTCCAGGGCCGTGCCCAGGCGCAGGAACGAGAAACCGATGTCGCGGTTGACGTTGGCCGACAGCAGGCCGGAGACCTTCAGGCAGCCGTCGGTGATGCGGCCGATGAACTCCAGCCGGTAGCGGCGGCCGAGCGCGCGCTCGCCGTTGCCGTTGATGTACAGGTGCAGGTCGTTGACCGCCTCCCAGACTTCCTGCGGCAGCGCGTCGCGGATCCCGCGCAGGATCTCGCGCGCCTGGTCGACCGAGGCGCGCAGCGAGGACGGGTTGCGCGGATCCAGCAGCAGGAAGTCGAGCACGTCCTCGTCGGTCGCGGCGGGGTGGCTGGCCAGGAACTGCGCCTCGACGCCGACGGTGGCGATCATCGGCCGCCAGCCGAAGCGCACGCTGCGCGGCAGGTCCAGCTGCAGCAGGCTGCCCACGCCGACCAGGCGCGCGGTGTTCTCGGCCCGGCGCAGGTAGCGGCTGAACCAGTAGAGCTGGCTGGCGACGCGCGAAAGCATCAGTCGGTGTCCTCCAGGTCCACCACCCAGGTGTCCTTGGCGCCGCCGCCCTGCGAGGAATTGACCACCAGCGAGCCTTCGGTCATCGCCACCCGGGTGAGGCCGCCGGTGGTCACGTAGGTGTCCTGGCGCGAAAGGATGAAGGGACGCAGGTCGATGTGCCGCGGCGACGGGCCGTCGGCGGTGACGATCGGCGCGGTCGACAGCGCCAGCGTCGGCTGGGCCATGTAGTTGCGCGGGTCGGCCTGGATCAGTTCGCGGAACGTGTCGAGCTCGGCGCGGCTGGCGCGCGGGCCGATCAGCATGCCGTAGCCGCCGGATTCGTTGGCCGGCTTGACCACCAGCCGGTCCAGGTGCTCGAGCACGTAGCGGCGGTCGGCCTCGTCGTGGCACAGGTAGCTGGGCACGTTGGGCAGGATCGGCTCCTGGTCCAGGTAGTAGCGGATCATCTTCGGCACGTAGGCGAACACCACCTTGTCGTCGGCGACCCCGGCGCCGGGCGCGTTGGCCAGCGCCACCTTGCCGGCGCGCCAGCTGCGGATCAGGCCGGGCACGCCGAGCACCGAGTCGGACTGGAACGCTTCCGGGTCGATGAACAGGTCGTCGATCCGGCGATAGATCACGTCCACCCGCTGCGCGCCGTACACGGTGCGCATGTAGCAGCAGTCGTCGTCGGCCACGAACAGGTCGTCGCCCTCGACCAGCTCGATGCCCATCGCCTGGGCCAGGTAGGCATGCTCGAAGTAGGCGCTGTTGAACACCCCCGGGGTGAGCAGGGCGATGGTCGGGATGTCGCCGGGGCGCGGCGACAGCGCGGCCAGGGTGTCGTACAGCTGCGCCGGGTAGTCGTCCACCGGCAGGATGGCGCTGGTGCCGAACAGCTCCGGGAACACCCGCTTGGCCACCATCCGGTTCTCCAGCATGTAGGACACGCCGGACGGGATGCGCAGGTTGTCCTCCAGCGCGTACAGGGTGCCGTCGCCGTCGCGCACCAGGTCCGAGCCGCACACGTGCGCCCAGACGTCCAGCGGCGGCCGGATCCCGACGCACTGCGGGCGGAAATTGACCGACTGCTCCAGCAGCTCGGCCGGGAACACCTTGTCGCGGACGATGCGCTGCTCGCCGTACAGGTCGCCGATGAACAGGTTGAGCGCCTGCATGCGCTGGATCAGCCCGGCCTCGGTACGCTGCCACTCGCGCCGGTCGAGGATGCGCGGGATCAGGTCGAACGGCAGGGTGCGGTCCACGTTGCGGCCGTCGCTGTAGACGGTGAAGGTGATGCCCATCAGCCGTGCGGCGACGTCGGCGGCGGCCTGGCGTTCGGCCAGTTCGCGCCCGGACAGGCCGGACAGGTATTCGACCAGGGCGCGGGCGGCGGCACGCGGGCGGCCGTCCGCGTCGATCAGCTCGTCATACGAGGGTGTCCGGTACTTCGCCCAATCCATCGCACCTGCCCGTGACTGGCGTCCGCGTACCCGTGCGCGGACATGTTGCAATGCAAGGTGCCCGTCCGCGGGGGAAGCGTCAAGTAGCCGGATGCCGTCCGCGCGCCCGGCCGGCGCCTGGCCCGCTCCCGCTCTTCCGATCCCGCTGCGCCGGGGAGAGGTGAAGGCAGGCGCATGCGGCGGGAAGCCCGCAGCGGCCGGCTTCCGGCAGGCGCCGGCGGCGCCGCAATCGGGCAGGCGGATGCCGGCAAGCGACTTCCTCGCGAACCGGCACCTATACTGCCCGCATGTTTTCCCAACGGGTTTTCACTGCATGAGCGCATCTCCCTCGTCTCCGCTCGCTGCGGGTGTCGCCGCGCCCGGCGCCCTGCGCCGCTCGATCTCCAATACGCTCAAGGGCTCGGCCGGCAACCTGGTCGAGTGGTACGACGTCTACGTCTACTCGGTGTTCGCGAGCTACTTCGAATCGCACTTCTTCTCCAAGGAGGACAAGAACGCCACGCTGTACATCTGGGCGATCTTCGCGGTCACCTTCCTGATGCGGCCGATCGGCGCCTGGTACTTCGGCCGTTTCGCCGACCGCTACGGGCGCCGGCTGGCGCTGACGGTGTCGGTGTCGATGATGGCGGCATGCTCGTTCATCATCGCGGTCACCCCGACCGTGGCGACGATCGGCGCGGCGGCGGCGGTGATCCTGGTGTTCGCGCGGCTGCTGCAGGGTTTCGCCACCGGCGGCGAGTACGGCACCAGCGCGACCTACATGTCCGAGGCGGCGATCCCCGGCCGGCGCGGCTTCCTGTCCTCGTTCCACTACGTGACGCTGGTCGGCGGCCACGTGCTGGCGCAGGCGGTGCTGCTGCTGATGCTGCACTTCTTCGACAAGCCGCAGGTGTCCGAGTGGGGCTGGCGCGTGGCGTTCGGCCTCGGCGGCGTGGGCGCGCTGGTGGTGTTCTGGCTGCGCCGGAGCATGGACGAGTCGCTGACCTCCGAATCGATCGCCGAAGCCAAGAAGGGCGGGGCGCGCGCGTCGGGCTCGCTGCGCGAGCTGTTCGTGCACCAGTGGCGGCCGCTGCTGCTGTGCTTCCTGGTGACCGCCGGCGGCACCATCGCCTTCTACACCTACTCGGTCACCGGGCCGAAGATGATCCAGACCGCGTTCGCCGGCGACGACGTGATGGCCGGCACCATCATCAACCTGGTCGCGCTGACGGTGCTGATGCTGATGCAGCCGGTCGGCGGCTGGCTGTCGGACATGATCGGGCGCAAGACCCTGCTGGTGTTCTTCGGCATCGGCGGCGTGCTCTACACCTGGTTCCTGGTGCTGCGGCTGCCGCAGCAGACCGACTGGCTGGCGGCGTTCGCGATCCTGACCATCGGCTTCGTGATCCTGACCGGCTACACCTCGATCAACGCGGTGGTGAAGGCCGAGCTGTTCCCGACCCACGTGCGCGCGCTCGGCGTCGGCCTGGGCTACGCGCTGGCCAACTCGGCCTTCGGCGGCACCGCGCCGCTGCTGTACCAAGCATCGCTGAAGACCGGCCACGTGACCACGTTCGTCTGGTACGCGACCGCGGTCATCGCCGTCTCGCTGGTGGTCTACATCTTCTTCCTGACCAACAAGGGCTCGAACTGGCTCGACCACGAGGCCGAGATGCACGGCCGGGTGCCGGCGCG